>NZ_JBSFYP010000012.1:0-128831 GCF_053599835.1 Micromonospora sp. NPDC005163 | reverse complement strand
GGCCCCTGGGTGAACGTGATGATGTCGTCCGCGCCGTCGCCGTTGACGTCACCGAGGGCCGGGAACTCGCCGAACGGGCTGAAGTACTCGTGCCATTTCAGGCCGGGTCCGAACGAGGCACCGGTGGAGAGGGCGACGTACACGTCGCCGGCGGGATCGTGGGTGAACGCCACGATGTCGGCACGGCCGTCGCCGTTGACGTCACCGACCGCGCCGATCTCCGCGCCCGGCGCGAACCAGTCGTGCCACTTCAGGCCACCGCCGAACGAGGTGCCGTTGGACAGCGCGACGTAGACGTCGCCGGTGTTGCTGTGGGCGAAGGTGACGATGTCGTCCCGGCCGTCGCCGTTGACGTCGCCGGTCGAGGCGGTCTCCCCACCGATGGAGAAGAAGTCGTTCCACTTCACGGAGGTGCCGGTGAAGGAACCGCCGGTGGACGTGCCCACGTAGACGTCGGCGAGAGTGTTCTGGGTGAAGGTGACGACATCATCGCGGCCATCGCCGGTGACGTCGGTGGCGGATCCACCGGCGATGGCGTGGGTACGGGCCGCCTCGTTGAGCTGGGTTCGAGCGGTGGCCGCCACCTGGTCGTACCGGTCGGGGAAGCCCGACCGTTGAACGCACTGGGCGACCTGACCCGCGCTGTAGCCGGGGTTGTTGCGGTCGCAGACGATCGCCCTGGTCACGTACTGGGTGCTGGCGTAGACCGGGTCCATGATCTGCTCCGGAGTGCCCCAGCCGTAGTCCCAGCGCTGCTGGAACACCCCGAGCGACGACTTGTCGCCACACGGCAGGTTGTTCATGTGCGACTCGACCCAGCCCGCCTCGAAGGCGGACAGCGTCACCTTGTCGTTGGCGTTGTGGGCCCGCGCGACCCGGTAGACCACCAGGGTCACGGCGGGGTCGCGGTTGGCGGGGATGGAGGGGCAGGCCAGGATGCCGATCGGGTCGGCGTCGGCCGGCGTCGCGGTGACCGTCGCCGCGGCCACGCCGAGGGCGACCAGCAGGGCCAGGAGAGTACGTCGCACGGTGCTCCTCGCAGGGTCGGGGGGGTCAGCTCGGGGCTTCGCGTACCGGTCTCCGGCGCTGATATCGATTGCCGAGTGTGCCATCAGGGCGATGATTCCTGTCAATGCGTTCCGAAGATTTCCTTCACCATGCAGGCGGCAGCGGGCAGGTATTGACATCGATGGTGGCTGCAGGTTTACTCGCCGGTAATCGATGTCCGGCCGCTCACCAGCAGAGGACCCGCCATGGGTATGCGTCGCCGCTCGTTCATCGGTCGTGTCGCCGCGGTTGGCGCCGCCAGCGCCCTCGGGGGCGCCGGGGCAGTCCTGACGGCGCCCGGGCCGGCCCAGGCCGCCGTGTGGAAGAAGCGGTTGACCGGCGCGGACCTCGACACCAACAGCCGGTGGCGGGTCGCCGGCACCGACCTCGGCATCCCCTACGTGCTGGAGAACGGGTCGATCGGCTACCTCTTCGGTGACACCTTCGACACGCCGTGGCCGGAGGGCCCACCCCTGCCGAACGACTGGCGGTCACCGGTCATGTTGCGCTCCGCCGTCCACCCGGGCGCGCCGGGCGGAGTGGTCTTCGACAGCGCGGCACGGGTCGCGGGCAACGGCCGGGCTCCCGAGCTGATGCACAACGGCCACCACGGCATCGGCATCGACGGTCTCCCGGAGGTGACCGTCATCCCCAACGACGGCATCAGCTTCCCCGAGACCGGCCGGCAGCTCATCTCGTACATGAGCATCGAGAACTGGAACTCGGCCGGCCCGGCGGGACCCCACTGGAAGTCGCGCTACGCGGGGTTGGCCTACTCCGACAACGGCAACGACTTCGTCCGTACGCCCCTGAAGTGGTGGAACAGCTCGGACAACAAGGATCCGTTCCAGATGTGGACCATGCAGCGCGCCGGTGATCACGTCTACGTCTTCTCCGTACGAGCAGGCCGCCAGAACGGCCCGATGATGCTGCGTCGCGTCCGGTGGGACCGCCTCTTCTACCCCGAATCGTATGAGGGGTGGGGTTGGAACGGCACGAGCTGGGGCTGGGGACGGCCCTGCACACCCATCCTCACCGGCCGCTTCGGCGAGCCGTCCGTACGCCGCCTGGGCGACGGCACCTGGGTCATGTCGTACCTGAACTGCCAGACGGGGTGTCTGGTCACCCGGACCGCTCCGGGGCCGGACCAGGTGTGGACGGCGGAGAAGATCCAGGTCACGAGCTGGCAGGAGCCTGCCCTCTACGGTGGGTTCATCCATCCCTGGTCGAGCCGCGACGCCAACGACCTGCACCTGATGGTCTCGAAATGGACTCGTACGCCGGACGGCCGCAGCACCGCCTACCACGTCAGCCAGTTCGTCGGCTCGGCCTGACCCCGGTGACCCGGCGGGTACTCCTACTGCTTGAATTGGATTACCAGCCGTCGAGCCATTAGGGGCCATGCGTGACAGCCTCCCTCCCGTCGGGCGAGGCCGCGCACGACGCCCGCCGCGCACGGCAGTGGTTGTCCGGGCACGCCCGAGGCGAAGGCGTGGACCGCCGGCAGCTGATCGAGCTGGGCACCGCGATGGGCGCGCTCGCCGCCGCCGCGGGCGAACCTCGCCCCGCCGGTGTCGCGCCCGAGCCGACCGCTGGTGCGGCGATCGTCAAGCCGCTCCCCCCGGGCCTGCTCACCCACCACGACAGCAACGCCGAGATGCGGTGGGAGGCCATGGCGGGGCAGGGCCACGTGGTCCCGATTGACCGGTTCTTCGTCCGCAACCACACCAGCACCCCGCGGGTGGATGTCGACACGTGGCGGTTGCGTCTGTTCGGCACCGGCCTGCGGGGCAGCCCGACGCGGGACGACGCGGTCGAGTTCGACTACGACGACCTGCGGACCATGCCCGCCGAGGAGACCACGGCCCTGCTGGAGTGCGCGGGCAACGGCCGCCGCCACTTCGCCTCCCAGCAGGCCCACGAGACGCCGGGGGTCGCGTGGGGTCTCGGCGCGGTCGGGGTGGCGCGCTGGCGGGGCGTACGACTCTCGACCGTGCTCCGCCACGCCGGCCTGACCGACGCCGCGGTCGACGTGCAGCCCGAGGGCCTGGATCCGGACTACGTGACCGGCGGGGTGAACCTCGGCCGGGTGCGCCGACCACTTCCCGTCGGCAAGGCCCTCGACGACGTGTTGCTGGCGTACGAGATGAACGGGACGACACTGCCGGCCGACCACGGCTTCCCGGTGCGGTTGGTGGTGCCGGGCTGGATCGGTATCGCCTCGATCAAGTGGGTCGGCCCCGTGGAGGTCTCCGCCACAGCCCTCTTCTCACCGTGGAACACCCAGTTCTACCGCATGTTCGGCCCCGGTCATCCCGCCGACGGCGACCCTCTGACGACCCAGACAGTCAAGAGCGCCTTCGAACTGCCCTGGGACGCACGCCTGCCGGCAGGCGTGGACGTGCTGCTGCGGGGACGATCCTGGTCCGGAAACGGGCCGATCCGGTCCGTCGAGATCAGCACGGGTGATCGCGACGACTGGCAGCCAGCCACCCTGGAACGCCACGACGAGGGCGGGGCCTGGCAGCGGTGGACGGCCGTCTGGCGCCCGCCGGGGCCGGGCCGGTGGACCGTGCGCGCGCGGGCCACGGACGTCACCGGGGCCGGCCAGTCGGAACAGGCCCGTCCCAATGCCCTGGGGTACGTGTTCGACGGCATCGTCCGGCACCCGGTGACGGTCGACTGACCCCGGCGGCACGGCGGTACCCGTACACCGCGTTTCGCAGTTGTGGAAACGTGGGTCCGGTCCGCTTTCGGCGCTGTCGCTCGCCCACCGGAACCGCGCGTCGCGGCCCCTCGCTCCCACCACGCGGCGGGCAACCGATGCGGCGTCACCTGCCGTCGTGGTGGTCGTTTCCCCGGTCATGAGGGAAATGCGGCGACCTGTTATCCCCACCGTCCGTCGTGGTCGGTCCGATCGGGTCCGTCTCCGTTCGGTTGGCCGCAACGTCGCGGCCAACCAGGACCGGCACGGCGCTCGGCGCCGGCTCCCGGGCACCCCGATCCGGGCCGCTCAACTGCGCCGACGCAGGCAAGGACCGGCTCGCAACTTGCATCCGGCCGGCATTGACCCGTCCGTTGCACCACGCAATTACGACGTCCAATAAATAGACGACTGCCAATCTTGACTTGTGCAGCTCGTCAGCGCACCGTGAAGAGTAAGAGGCAGATCCGCGCCATTATCGGCCCGACTGACGCGGTTCGCTGAATGGGGGCGCTGCCGATTTCACGCCGCGCGCAACAGGAGGCGTTACATGCGGTTGAATCCGTTCACCGGGACCTATCTCAGCGATCCGGCCAGCGTGTGGCGACGCATTCTCGACGATCCCGCCGGGGTGCACTACGCCGAGGATCTGGGCCTGTGGTTGATCAGCAGGCACGAGCACGTCCGGCGCGCGCTCGCCGATGCCGGGACCTTCGGCAACGCCCTCACCCTCGCTCCGGTCTACGAGGTCTGCCCGGAGGCGATGAGCGTCATCATGCAGATCGACGCGCCGCCCACCACCGCCGCCGCGGATCCGCCCGTACACCCCCGCACCCGTCGGGCCCTGCGCGCGACCTTCGCGAACACCCCGGACCGGGTCGAGGCCCAGTACGGCCCGATCGTCCGTCGCCGGGTCGACCAACTGGTGTCCCGGCTGGTCGCCCGCCAGGGCCGGCAGGTCGATCTCGTCCCGGAATTCGCCACCGCGCTTCCCCTGCTGGTCGTCCTGGACATCCTCGGAGTGCCCGACGCCGACATCAGGCGGATCCGGAGTTGGGCGGACGGCCAGATCGCCCTCATCTGGGGGCGGCCCGATCCGGAGGAACAGGTACGCCTGGCGCAGGGTCTGCTCGAGTTCTGGCACTACTGCCAGGAACTGGTCCGCCAACGGGCCAACGGTGGGCACCTCGGCGACGACTTCATCAGCCGGGCCCTGTCCTACCGCGACGACGTGTTGACCGTGACCGAGGTGGCGAGCCTCGCCTTCAACCTCCTGGTCGCCGGCCACGAGACCACCGCCGGGCTGCTCTCCCACGCCCTCGACCAGGCGCTGTCCAGCCCGCAGCGGTGGCGGGCGATCGCCGCCGACCCGCTGTCCGTCCCCGCGTTCGTGGCCGAGACGCTCCGGTTCGCACCCGCCATCGACGGCTGGCTCAGGGTGACCCGCCGACAGGTCACCCTGGGGGACGTCACCATACCCGCCGGGGCACGCTGCCTGCTGTTGATCGGAGCCGCCAACCGGGACTCCGTGGTCTTCGCGCACCCGCCTCCGCACAGCACGCCCCCCGCTGAGCCGGACAGCTCTACGGAGGCGCCGACCGAACCGGCCGGGCTCCCCGCCAGGGAGCCCGGCCGGGCCGCGTCTCAGTGGTGGCGGCCCTCGCTCACCCGGTACGTGCGCAGGTTCGGGTCGGCCTTGATCTGCGCCTCGGTGTACTTGATCGTGTCCCAGCCCTTGCCGGAGTAGAGCGCGGTCTGGTCGCCGTACCAGGGGGAGTTCGGGTTGGTCGACTGGGAGTAGGTCAGGATCTGCCGCCCGGACGGCCCGTGCGGGCCCAACTCGACGGCCATCACGAACGACGAGCCGTGCACCACCTTCGGGTAGCCGACGCCCGGCACCCGGTTGTTGATGATCATGTTGAAGATGCCGGCCTCGGCGCGTCCACCATGGATCGGGATACGCCGGTCGCCGCGCGGCTCGGTCTGGATGTCGCCGAGACGGGCGTCGAGCGGGATGCCGGCGAGGCGCTGCACGGCGTCGGCGAGCGCGGTGCGGACGCCCGGGTTGGTGGTGTCGAGCCGGCGCGGCGTGCGCACCGGGTCGCTGACGGCGAAGGTGTCGGCGAAGCGCAGCCCGTTGGCCAGGACGAACTCGGTGAACAGGTGCGCGCCGCGGCTGTTCAGGTCGGCGTGCAGGTCCCAGCGGGCCAGTGCGGTGCAGGCGGCACGCAGGTAGACGGTCGCGCCGTTCGACGCGGTGCCGGTGGGCTGGGCGGTGCAGAGCGCCACCAGGTCGTCGCGGACCAGCTCACCGCCGTACACCCGGTTGCCGAAGACCGTCCGCCACAGCCGGTCGGCGGTGAACCCGCGCCCCGGCAGACCGTCGGTGCCGGCGAGGCGCTGCTGCACCTGGTCGAGGCCGAGACGGGTCCGCAGGCTGCGCGGGGTGCGTTCGTCGCCGATGATCCGCGCGTAGCCCTCCAGCGGGGCCTGCGGGTTGGCCAACCAGTAGCTGTCGTTGGAGTTGGTGACGTAGTCGGTGCGGAAGCGGACCGGCAGGTTCGCCGGGCCGAGGATGCCGGGCACGGCGGCGTCCGGGTCGGCGCCGAGCGCGCAGGCCGACCGGGAGCCGTCCAGGACGGCCTGGCCGCTGCTGGCGTAGAGCGGCTGGAACGGCGCCGGGATGCAGGCGGCGGCGAGGGCGTCGGTCACCCGGGGCACCACCGAGTGGTCGGCGTAGAGCGCCTCACCGCGGGCGTCGGCGGCGATCACGTTGACCCAGGGCAGGAACTGGTAGCGGTCGAGCACCCGCTTCAGGTCGCGGACCGTCTCGGCGCGGCCCATCTGCAACCAGCCGTCGAAGGCCCGGTTGTTGGTGGCGTTGATGTCGGTGATGGCGTACGCGGTGCCGGCGGTCCAGTCGAAGGTGCCGGGCACCACCACGACCGGCCCGAAGTGGGTGTCGTGGAAGGTCCGGCTGACCGGTACCGTGCCACCGCTCGGGCCGGGCACCTGGACGGTGACCGTGCGGGTGGTCATCTGTCGCGGCTTGCCGTCCACGTAGTACGACGTGGGGTCGCCAGGAACCAGCGCGAGGCGGTGCCACACGAACCGCCGGGCGGTGGAGACGGTGTGGCTCCACGCCATGGTGCGATTGTGCCCGATCTCGACGATCGGGTCGCCGATCAGCGCGGCGCCCTCGACGTCGTACCGACCCGGCACCTTGAGGTGCATCCGGTAGAAGCGTTCCGCGCCGTCCCATGGAAAGTGCGGGTTGGCCAGCACCATGCCGCCCCGGTTGGCGGTCGCCGCCTCGCCGAGCCCGTAGGCGTTGCTGCCCACCCCGGCGGGCGCGCCGTCTTTCGCGGCGAGCACCGCGGCCGCGCCGGGCGCGTCCTGGGCGGCGGCCGGGCCGGTGGCGGTGGGCGGTGCGGCGGCGACGATCCCATCGAGCACCGCCCGGGAGCCGGCCCGGACCATGCTGGCCCAGGTGGTACGCCAGATGTCCAGCTCGGTGAGCGGGCGCACCCACGGCTTGGCCCGGCACGCCGGGTCGGTGAGCTTCGCCGCACCGGTGCGGCGCAGGTAGGAGTTGTAGCCGGCGACGAAGCCGCGGATCTGGTCGCGGACGTCGTTGGACGGCGAGTGCACGCCGTCGCGGCGGCCGTCGAGCAGCCGCTGCACCGTCCGGTCGTCGATGGCCTTGCGGAAGAACAGGTCGCTGCGCACGTTCGCGTCGGTCGGGCCGGTCGCGCCGAAGTAGCGGGAGCGCTCGCCGTTGACCGTCACCACCTTCTCGGCGATCACGCAGAGGTTGTCCTCCGCCTGCACGTACCCCACCCCGAAGCCGAGGTTGGCGTAGCTGGTGGCGGTGATGTGCGGGACGCCGTAGGACGCGCGGCGGATCTCGGCCGAGTAGCCGCGATCGCGCTGGTGCGCGCCGGCCGGGGGTGTCGTCAACCCGGCCATGACCAGGCCCAGGACCACCCCCGCCGCGCCGAGGCGTTGTGCTGCTGTCACCGCGTCCTCCCCCCGTCGCGTCCCCCAGACGTCGTTGCCGGAGAGACATTCACGTTGGTCGGCATTCTCGTCGCTGCCGTGCCGTTCCGTACACCCCGGCGCGCCGACCGCGCGCCGTGGTGCGTTCAGTGGCAGCCCGCCGGCGCGCGGCGGCGAGGCCGCCACCGCCTCGGCGACGCGTCGGGCCTCGGGGTCGGTGGCGTGTCGGCACCCGTGTCGGCGGCGTGTCAGGACGGTGTCAGGCGACCCGCGCAGGCTCTACGACATGACAACTGACCTGGTGATCGAGGCCGAGGGCCTCGTCAAGACCTTCGGGCGGACGAGAGCGCTTCAGGGCGTGGACCTCGCCGTGCCCCGGGGGACGGTGCTCGGGGTGCTCGGCCCCAACGGCGCCGGCAAGACCACCGCCGTACGCATCCTCTCCACGCTCCTGGCCCCGGACGGCGGCAGCGCCCGGATCAGCGGCTTCGACGTCGTACGCGACGCCGAGCGGGTCCGGCAGACGATCGGCCTCACCGGCCAGTACGCCTCGGTCGACGAGGACCTGACCGGACGGCAGAACCTGGAGCTGTTCGGCACGCTGATGGAGCTGGGGCGCAACGGCTCCCGACGGCGGGCCGCCGAACTGCTCGAATGGTTCGATCTGACCGCCGCCGCAGACCGGCAGGCCAAGACCTACTCCGGCGGTATGCGGCGGCGCCTGGACCTGGCCGCGAGCCTCGTCGGCTCGCCGGATGTGATCTTCCTGGACGAGCCGACCACAGGGCTCGACCCGGCCAAGCGCGAGGACATGTGGGACGTGGTCCGATCGTTGGTCACGAACGGCTCGACCGTGCTACTCACCACGCAGTACCTGGAGGAGGCCGACGCGCTGGCGGACGCGATCACGGTGATCGACCACGGCCGGGTCATCGCGTACGACACACCCGAGGGGCTCAAGCGGGTGGTCGGCGGCCAGACCCTCGAGGTCCGGCCGTCCGACCCCGCGCACCTGCGGCGGGTCGCGGCGATCCTGTCCGAGGTCGGCTCCGGCGCGCAGGCCGACGAGATCCGCAAGGGCGTGCTCGCGGTGCCGGTCACCGACGACGAGGCCCTGATCGAGAGCGTCGCGCGGTTCGCCGCCGCCGGCATCGCGGTCACCGAACTCTCCCTGCACCTGCCGAGCCTCGACGAGGTGTTCTTCACCCTCACCGGGCGTACCGCATCCGAGGACGACACCACCAGCCTGAAGGAGGTCGCCGCATGAGCACCCTGGTCGGCCCAGCACCCGCGAAGAGCCCGGCGCTCTCGACGGCCGTTCCGAACCCGCGACCGTTCCGGCTCGTCCGGCACTCCCTGGCGCTCGCCAAACGCAGCCTCATCAAGACCTGGCGTACCCCCGAGGCACTCATCGACGTCACGCTGCAACCGGTGCTGTTCCTGGTCATCTTCGTGTACATCTTCGGCGGCGCGGTCGCCGGGTCCACCCATGACTACCTGCAGTTCCTGTTGCCCGGCATCCTGGCGCAGACCATCGCCACCGGCGCCATCGCGATCGGCGTCAACCTGAACACCGACATCGCCAAGGGCATCTTCGACCGGTTCCGGTCGCTGCCGATCCCCCGCTCGGCGCCGTTGGTCGGCGCGGTCCTGGGCGACGTCGTACGGTACGTGATCGTCACGATCTCGACCCTCGCGATCGGTTACGTGCTCGGCTTCCGGATCGACTCCGACCCGCTCCGGGCGGTCGCCGGTTGCCTGCTCGCGGTGCTGTTCGCGCTCTGCCTGAGCTGGCTGCCGGTGTTCGTCTCGATGAAGGTGCGTACCCCGGGCGCCGTGCAGGGCCTGATGTTCGCGTTGATCATGCCGCTGAGTTTCGCGTCGAACGTGTTCGTCAGCGCCGACACCCTGCCGGGCTGGATGCAGGCGTTCGTGGACGTCAACCCGATGACCCACCTGGTGGCCGCGGTGCGCGGGCTGTTCCTCGGCACACCGGTCGGCTCACACGTGTGGTGGACGCTCGCCTGGTGTGCCGGCTTCGTGGCGGTGTTCATGCCGCTGGCGTTGCGCGCGTACCGCAAGAAGATCTAGCTAGGCGAGCAGGTCGTCCATCAGCTCACGGACCCGGGCGATGACCGCGGCGGCCGGCCGCTCGCGCCACACGGCCAGCAACGGCTCACGCTGCTCCTCGTCCCCGAGGGCGGCAGTGAGCCGTTCGGCGTCACCGGGCGGGGCGAGAAACCCGAAGGTGGCTCCGACGCGCGCCCCGAGCGCGAACAGGTCCCGCACGGTCGCTATGTCACCCCGGTACGCCGCCAGTTCGGCACCACCCAGCGCCCACGACCCGATCACCGGCAGGTCCCTCGTCGACAGCGCCTCCTCCCGGGCGAGCCTCAGCAACGCGGTCGCGGTAGTGTCGGCGTCCTCCCCGGAGCCAGGTCGCACCTGGGCCACCCGCAGCTGGAGGACCGCCACCGCGACCCGGAGGATGACGCGGGGCTGCGGTGGCCCGCCGGCCCACCCGGCCAGCCTCCGGGTCACCCCGTCGGCGTGGGCGAGCGCCTCGTCGTACCGCTCGCGTTGCCACGCGAGGTGGGCCAGCCCGAGGCGTGCCAGCGCGGAGTCCATGTCCTCGGCCTCGCCCGGCGTCGCCGCCTCGCCCAGCCGCCGCTCGGCTTCCGCGTCGCCGGTCAGGGCAAGCTGCGCGTCCAGCCGTACCCGGGTCGACCGGGCGTCCTGCGCCGCGCCGATCAGTTCCATGTGCCGGATGCTGCGCGCCAACCACTCGGCCGAGTCGGCGCCCCCGCGTGGAATCAGGAACTGCCCGATGGCCCCCGCCGCCATCGCCATGCCCCAGTGGTCACCGGCCACCTCGAAGCGGCGGTACGCCTGCTCGGCGTCGACCACCGACGGCTCGGCCATGCCGCCGTTCTCCTGGATGGCGGCGCGGGCGAAGTGGCCGAGGCCCTGCACGTACGGGTCCGGGTGCGCGATCATCTCGGCGGCGCCCTTCATGCCCCGGTCCGTGTCGGAGGCGTCGAACGCGGGCAACGCCGACGCGAGAACGATCTGCCGGGGCGACATCTCCGCGGGCCGCTCGGCGAGGAGCGTTCGCAGGGCCCGTCTGGCGAGTACGGCGAGCCGGAGCTCGCCGCCGATACCGGCGTTGACGCCGATCACCAGGCACATCCAGGCCAGCCGGTCGGCGTCGGGCAGCGGCCGGCCGGCGGCCCGTCCGCGCAGGATCGCCGATGCCCGCCTCCGGTCCGGGTCCTCGACGTGCAGCAGACCCCGCGCCCAGCCGACGACCTCGAGGTGCAGGCCGCGCACCGACCAGAGGTGGAACAGCGCGGTGGCGATATCGACCGTGGCCGGCTCGTCACCAGACCCGAGAGCCCAGCGCAGGCCCGCGATCAGGTTCTCCTGCTCGGCGGCGCAGCGGGCGAGCGCCTCGATCTGGCCGGGCCCGACGAACCGGTCCGCGACCGCGACCGCCTGCTCCCGGGCCCAACCGACCAGGCCGGCTATGGCCGGATCCCGGTCACCGGCCGCGTCGAGCCGGGCCTCACCGTACTCGCGGACGGTTTCGAGCATCCGGTAGCGGGGCGGGTCGTCCCCCTCGACCAGGGTCAGCAGAGACTGTTCGACGAGCGTCGCCAGGCCCCGTCGTACGTCCGGGGCCCGCGCGACCGCGGCGGCGAGGTCCGCGGTGAACGCCGCGGGAATGACCGCGAGCCGTTGGAGCAGTTCGCGGTCGTCGGGCGCGAGCAGTTCCCGGCTCCAGTCGACCATCGCCCACAGGCTCGCGTGCCGTTCCGGCAGGCCCCGCAACGCGTCGTCGAGCAGCGCGAACCGGTCGGTCAGCCCGGCGAGCACGTCGTCGATCGGCATGTGCCGCAGTCGCGCGGCGGCCAGTTCGAGAGCCAGCGGCAGGTTGTCGAGCCGGTGGCACAGCGCGAGCGCCCGTTCGGTGTCCCAGGTGGGCACCGCCCCTCCGGCCCTCGCCCGGGCCTCCACCAGCCCGAGTGCGTCGTCGTCGGACAACACGGTCAGGCGGTGGACCAGCTCGCCGGCGAGGCCGAGCGGGGCCCGGCTCGTCGCGAGGACGGCGACCTCGGGCGGGACCACCGCGATCAGGTCCGCGACGACGGTGGCCGCCGCGTCGAGAACATGCTCGCAGTTGTCGAGCACGATCAGCCCGTCGAGGTCCGGCGCCACGGCGCGCAACCGTTCCTCGGGGCTGAGCACCCGCCGTTCGAGGCCCAGGTTGCCGCCGGTCGCCGAGGTGTCCGCTCCGCCGAGTGCCGCGAGCACCGTGGGCAGCACAGCGTCGGGCGAGCGCAGGCCGGCGAGTTCGATCACCCGTACCGTCTGCCCGGCCGCCGCCGCGCGCCGCGCCACCTCGGCCGCGAGCCGGGTCTTACCCGCGCCGCCGGTCGCCACGATCGTCACCAGCGGCGCCTCCGTCAGCGCTCCGCCGACGGTCTCGACGTCCCGCTCCCGGCCGACGAGGGCGGTCACCGGCCGCCGCCACGCGGCGGGCAGGGCGATCCGCGCCGGAGGCCGGGGTGGCGCCACGACGGCCGGGCTGGTGAGTTCGCCGCGCAGCAGCGCCAGGTGGACCTGTGTGATCACGGGCGACGGGTCGGTGCCGTAGCGGTCCGCCAGTTCGGCACGGAGTCGCTCGACCACCTCCAGCGCGTCCGCGTCCCGGCCCTGGGCGGCGAGCACCCGGACGAGCAGGGCCGCCGACGGCTCGTCCGGCGGCGTACGCGCGACGAGCCGGCGCAGGTCGGCCTCGTCGAACGGCCCCGCACCGGCGAGGGCGGCCTGTGCGCGCAGCGCGGCGACGTCCGCGAACAGGCGCGCTTCCTCGGCGGTGACGAGTTCCGGGACCTCGGGGAACAGTGCGCGGGCCTGGTCGGCCGAGTGGCGGGCGCCCGAGGCGTCACCGGTACGGAGCACGGCACGCCCCCGCTCGACGAGCGTCCGTGCCTCGACCGCGTCGACGGAGATCTCCTCGGCGGGCAGGCGGTATCCCCCCGGAACCGCGACCACGGGCAGCCCGAGACGGCGTACCCGGGAGACGAGCGCCTGGACGGCGCCGGTCGCGTCGTCGGGCGGCGTGCCGTCCCACACGGCGTCCACGAGCAGGGTGGTGGAGACCGCCCGCCCCCGCGCGTCGACGAGCGCGCGGACCACCGCGGCGAGCCGCTCCCCCCGGACCGGCCGGCCGTCGACGGCGAGTGGCCCGAGGATGGTGATCTGCACGGACCCAGCATCCCCCACCTCGTCCATCGAGCCGCCGGCAACCCGCTGGTGGTCATCGGCCGCCATGCGGCAGGGCTAGGGGGTGTGCGCCGAGGTGGCGGCGGGCCGGCCGCGGAACAGGCCGAGCCGGAGCGCCCGGAGCAGGGTGCCGGGCCGGCTCAGCGTCGCCGGGTGATCGAGCATGGTGGTGACCCGGCCCAGCCGGGCGTTGAGCACCGGATCGGCCAGCGACGTCCGGAAGACCAGGTCACCGAACCATTTGGTGACCTTGTACCCGGGTGGGTACGGGCCGTCGACGTGTGGGAGCTCGATGTCGGCCGAGGTGGAGATCTGCCAGGCGGCGTCGACGATCACCCGCACCTGGTCGAAGTACGTCCGCGCCGCCTCCTCGTGCAGTTTCGGGCCGGAGCGCAGGTACGCCGACAGGCAGGACGCGTGCAGCATCGCGGAGGTCATGCCCTGGCCGTACACCGGGTTGAAGGACGCGATCGCGTCTCCGGCCGCGACCAGTCCGGCGGGCATCCGGTCGAGCTTGTGGAAGTCCCGGCGTCGGCTGTCCGCCTGGTGGTACGTGACCACCCCGCCGAGCATCTCGCCACGTTCGGCGATGTCGCCGAACATGTGCGGATAGTGCTGGCGGCAGCGGGCGGTGAAGTCGGCGACGTCGCGGCTGGGCCGGTCCTCGTCGTAGCCGGCGACCAGCATGATCCAACGGCCACCCTCGACCGAGTTGATCCCACCGATCCGGGCGGAACGGCCCTTGCCGGCCATGGTGTGGTAGACCACCACCCAGGTGTCGCTGACCGTCGGGTCCTGCTTGTAGAGCGCGGTCGCGTAGTTCAGTTTGATCGGCATCCGCCGCATCGGCGGGCGTGGCCACCCGTTGTCGGCCAGCCAGTCGCTGAGCCGGCTGGATCGGCCCATCGCGTCGACCACGAGGTCAGCCGGTTCGACGATCGGCTCGGTCCCGCCGTCCGGCACGTACCGTGCGCCGGTGACGCGCCGGTCGGCGAAGACCAGGCCGTCCGCCCGGCCGTACACCATCCGGATGTTGTCGACCGCGAGGGTCCGCCGCCGGACCAGCGCCTCCAGGAACGGACGTGTGGTGATCAGCATCGGGCCGGTGCCGGATGGCGCCGGCGGCAGCCCCAGCACGCCGTTCACGAAGATCTTCGCCGCGCCCTGGTCGGTCGGCGGCGGTGGGGCGCCGAGCGCGAGCGCCTCGTCGACGATGCCGGGAAACCAGCGTTCCAACTGGATCTGACCGGAGGGCAGCAGCGCGTGCACCTGGCTGCCCTGCGGCACACCGGGGCGCGGCCGGTCATCCACATCGGACGAATCGCGCTCGATGACGAGCACTTCGTCGGCATGGTCACTCAACACCCGAGCCGCCATGAGCCCGGCGATGCTGCCACCGAGCACCACCGCCCGCCGCATGATC
This sequence comes from Micromonospora sp. NPDC005163, assembly GCF_053599835.1. NCBI lineage: Bacteria > Bacillati > Actinomycetota > Actinomycetes > Micromonosporales > Micromonosporaceae > Micromonospora > Micromonospora sp. NPDC005163. Next base: position 114,369 of record NZ_JBSFYP010000012.1, on the reverse strand, counting down.
ACCCTGGTCTCGGTCGGGCGTTCCGCTGTCGCTATCTCCGAGAAGAGCCGGGACGGCGAGGGGGGCATACGGTCGCTCCTCGGGTGGTCGGGAAACCTCGGCATCCACGACCGTAACCACCAGACCCGCCGCAGTCAGTGGCAGCGGATCCGCATTTTCTCGTTGGTATTCACCGAGCTGCCGTCCGCCACCGGACACGGACCGCGCTCAACGACGTCGATGCGCGGGGCGCGGCGGGAAAACGCAGGTCGGGACTCGTCTTGACAGATCATCCGATGGTTAGGTTAGCCTAACCTCATGCAGAAGGAGTTGGCGTCGGCCACCGGGGAACACCGCCTGTCGGGCGTCGGCCTCCGCCTGGGTTACCACGGCGTGACCGTGGTGCACGGCGCGGCGATCGGCCTCCGCCGGGGTGCGGTGACCGCGCTCGTCGGGCCCAACGGCAGCGGCAAGTCCACCCTGCTGCGCGCCCTGGCCCGGCTGCACCCGATCGAGGCCGGCATGGTTCACCTCGCCGACGGCGGCGCGGCGGCAAGCCTGCCGGCCAGGGAGTTCGCCCGTCGGGTCACCCTGCTCGCCCAGAGCCGGCCGGTACCCAGCGGGGTCACCGTCCGGGACGTGGTGGGGTACGGGCGTCACCCCTACCGGGGACGCTGGCGGGCAGAGGATCCGAACGGTCCCGTCGCCATCGCCCGGGCCATGGACGTCACCGGCGTCACCGCGATGGCGGACCGTCCGGTCGACGAACTTTCCGGCGGCGAGTTGCAGCGGGTGTGGTTGGCCACCTGTCTGGCCCAGGACACCCCGGTCCTGCTCCTCGACGAGCCCACAACCTTCCTCGACCTGCGCTACCAGGTGGAGATCCTCGACCTGGTCCGTGACCTCGCCGACGACCACGGCGTCGCCGTCGGCGTCGTGCTGCACGACCTCAACCAGGCAGCCGCCGTGGCCGACGAGGTGGTCCTGCTGCACAACGGCCGGGTCCGCGCCACCGGCACCCCGGCCGCGGTGTTCACCGAGAACGCCCTGACCGAGACCTACGGGATCCGGATCGAGGTGAGCACCGACCCGCTTAGCGGGCTGGTCACCACCCGCCCCGTGGGACGGCACCTGACCCGCACCCCGGTCTGAACGACCACCCCGCTCCGTACCAGAGAAAGATCGTCATGACCCGTACCCGTTTCACCGCCCTCATCGCCGTGGTGGCCGCACTGTCGCTCAGCGCCTGCGGCACCACCGAGAACACCGCCACTCCCGAGGCCGCGGCCTCGGCGGCCGGCGGGCCGGTCACCGTCACGGACAGCCGCGGCAAGGACGTCACCCTCAAGGCCCCGGCGACCAAGGTCGTCGGCCTGGAGTGGGGTGAGGTCGAGATGCTGGTCAGCCTGGGCGTCCAGCCCGTCGGCGTCGCCGACCCCAAGGGCTACGGCACCTGGGTCAGCGCCGCCAAGCTCGACCCGGGTGTCAAGGACGTCGGCACGCGCGGCGAGCCGAGCGTCGACTCGATCGTCGCCCTCCAGCCCGACCTGGTGGTGATGGAGGACGACCGGGGCGGCACCCTGGTCAGCCAGCTTGAGAAGTACGTCCCCGTCGTGGTCGCCAAGGGCAGCGACGCCAAGGACAACCTCGGCCGGATGCGCACGGAGCTCACCATGATCGCCAAGGCGGTCGGCAGGACCACCGAGGCGCAGAAGCTGCTCGCCGACTTCGACGCGGCCATCGCCGACGGCAAGAAGAAGATCGCCGACGCTGGTGCCGCCGGCCGCCCGTTCGCCATCGCCGACGGCTGGAAGGAGGGCAGCACCGTGAGCATCCGGATGTTCGGCCAGGGCGCGCTCGTCTCCCAGATCGGTATCCAGCTCGGCCTCACCAACGCCTGGACCGGCAAGACCGACGAGGTGTGGGGCCTCGGCCAGACCGACGTCGAAGGGATGACCGTCCTCAAGGACCCGAACCTGCACCTCTTCTACAACGCCTCCGACGGCGACGACGTGTTCGCCGACGGTCTCGCCGGCAACGCCATCTGGAAGTCGCTGCCCTTCGTGCAGCGGGGCAACCTGCACAAGATGCCCGACGGCGTCTGGACCTTCGGCGGTCCGCTGTCCGGCAAGCAGTACATCGACCAGCTCGTCAAGACCTACACGGTGTGACCGTGCTGATCGCACCCCCGCGCCCGGAGCCGGCCACCCGGCCAGCTCCGGGCGGGCGGCTGGCCGTGCCCCGCGTCGTCGCCGTCTTCCTCGCCGCGACCCTGCTGCTGCTCGTGGTCGGCGCGGTGCACCTCACCCAGGGCACCTCCACCGTCGGCGCCCTGGACCTGCTGCGGCTCGCCGCCGGCGCGGACGACGAGGCGGCCCGCGTCCTGGTCGCCTCCCGGCTGCCCCGACTGCTCGCCGGGCTGGCCATCGGCGTCGCGCTCGGTGTCGCCGGTGCCGCGCTGCAGTCGATCGCCCGCAACCCACTCGCCTCCCCCGACACACTCGCCGTCAACGCGGGCGCCCACCTGGCGATCGTCTCGGTCGCCGCGTTCGGCGTCTCGCTGCCCGCACTGCCGGCCGGCGCACTGGCCTTCTGTGGAGGACTGGCCGCCGCCGGCCTGGTGATGGCCATGTCCGCCGGTGGACAGGCGGGCACCACCCGACTCATCCTCGCGGGCTCGGCGACCGCGGTGGCGCTCAGCTCGGTGACCACCCTGCTGCTGCTCCTGTTCGAGCAGGCCACCATCGGTATGTTCGCCTGGGGCAACGGTTCTCTGGTGCAGAGCGACCTGGTCGCGCTGACCCAGCTCGCCCCGGTGATCGTCGGCGCGATCATCGTGCTGGTGCTGCTCGGCCACCGCCTGGACATCCTCGCCCTCGGCGACGACACCGCCACTGTGCTCGGCCTCGATGTCCGGCGTACCCGACTCACCGTCACCGTGCTGGCGGTGCTGCTGTCCGCCGCGGCGGTGACCCTCACCGGCCCGGTCGGCTTCGTCGGCCTGTGCGCCCCGGTGATCGTCCGGCTGCTCGCCCCCGTGGTGCCCGGGGTGCACCGGCACCGCGTCCTGCTGCCGCTGTCCGGCATCGCCGGGGTGGTCATCGTGCTCGGCTCGGACGTGCTGCTGCGCGCCATCATGGGCGGGCAGGCCGGGGTGGAGGTTCCCACCGGCGTGGTCACCACCCTCTTCGGCGCGGCGATCCTCATCTGGTTGGCCCGCCGGCACCGCGACGCCGGCCCCACCCGCCGCCCGCCCGGCGGGCACGCGGCCGTCCGGTCCCCGGCATCCCACCGCACCGTCGTCGCCGTCACCGCCGTGGTCACCGTCGCCGCCGTGACGGTCGGCATGCTCGCCGGCGACACCTGGGTGCTCCTCGGTGACTTCGTCAACTGGGTCAACGGCACCACCGGGCCCGCGTACACCTTCGTGCTGGACCAGCGGTGGCCGCGCGTCGCGGCGGCGGTCCTGGCCGGCGCGGCGCTCGCGGTCGCCGGCACCACCGTGCAGGCGGTCTGTCGCAATCCGCTCGCCGAACCCGGCATCCTCGGCATCACCGCCGGCGCCGGACTCGGCGCGGTCGCGCTGCTCACGTTCGTGCCGCTGGCCGGCGTGTGGGCTGTCTCCGGCGTCGCCGGGCTCGGCGCGATGCTGGCGTTCGCCCTGGTCTACGGCCTCGCCTGGCGGGGCGGCGGGCTCAGCTCCGACCGGCTCGTGCTGATCGGCTTCGGCGCCTGGCAGGGCGGCACCGCGGTGATCACGTACCTGATCGTCGCCTTCGACCCGTGGAACACCGGGAAGGCGCTGACCTGGCTGTCCGGTTCCACCTACGGCCGCACGTCCACACAGGTGCTTCCGGTGCTGATCGCCCTGCTGGTGCTCACGCCGGCGGTGGTCGCCGCCCGGCGCGAACTCGACCTGATGACGCTGGACGACGACACCCCCCGGGTGCTGGGCGTCCGGCTGGAGCGCACCCGGCTGGTCGCGCTCGGCGCGGCGGCGCTGCTCACCTCCACCGCGGTCTCCGCCGTCGGGGTCATCGGCTTCGTCGGCCTGGTCGCCCCGCACGCCGCCCGGGCGCTCGTCGGCGGCCGCCACTCCCGGGTGCTTCCGGTGGCCGCCCTGCTCGGCGCGGCGCTGGTCAGCATCGCCGACACCCTCGGCCGGACGTTCATCGCTCCGGCCCAGATCCCCGCCGGCCTGGTCACCGCCATGATCGGCACCCCGTACTTCGTCTGGCTGCTGTGGCGCTCCCGCGCCGTGGCGAACCACCCCCGATAACACGCCGGCCCGAGCCCCAGAGAGGCACCATGACCGAGACCATGCCCATCACCCCGTGGCGCCTGTTCACCGTCGAGGTCCGCGCGGTACGCCGGCTGAGCCCGTCGTTCGTCCGGGTGACCTTCACCGGGTCGGACCTCGACCGCTTCGCCGACAACGGTTACGACCAGCGGATCAAGCTGGCGCTGCCGCTGCCCGGCCAGCGCGAGGTGCGTCTACCGGAGGGACCGGACTGGTACGCGAAATGGCGAGCCCTGCCCGAGCACCTGCGCAATCCCGTACGCACCTACACCGTACGGGCGGTCCGGCCGGACCTGGCCGAGGTCGACGTCGACCTGGTGCTGCACGGCGACAGCGGCCCGGCGACCCGCTGGGCCGCGAGGGTGCGCGCCGGCGACGAGATCGCCATCCTCGGGCCGGACGCCGGCTACGACGGTGACCACGGCGGGATCGAGTTCCAGCCGTCAGCGGCGGGAAGCCTGCTGCTGGCCGGCGACGAGACCGCCGTACCGGCCATCAGCGGCATCTGCGAACGGCTTCCACGCGATGCGCGTGGCACGGTCGTGCTGGAGGTGCCCGACATCGACGACGTGCTGCCGCTGGTGGCTCCGCCGCGAGTCGAGGTCCGCTGGCTGGTCCGAGGCGCGGACGGGCACGGCAGCAGGCTGGTGCCGGCCGTCGCCGCCGCGGCGGGGGAACTGCTGGCCGGCGACGCGACGGGGGCCGCCCAGCCCGTCGCGGACGTGGACGTCGACACCGAGATCCTGTGGGAGGTCCCGGACGAGGTGCCACCGGTTCCGCTGTACGCGTGGCTGGCCGGGGAAGCCGGTGTCATCCGGACCCTGCGCCGGCACCTGGTCGCGGAGCGGGGTCTCGACCGACGGGCCGTGGCCTTCATGGGCTACTGGCGGCTCGGCCGCGCCGACCCGGTCTGAGTCGTCGCCGTGCCCGCCGCCGAAGCGCCCCCGCCCGCCGTCGAAGCGTCGCCGCCCGCGGCGCGTCGACGGCGGGCCAGGTAACCGGCGAACACCAGCAGCAACAGGGCCTCGGCGAGCAGCACGGCGACCGCCCGGCCAGGCCCGAGCCAGCCGGCCAGCGAGACATACCAGAACCGCACCAGCAGCGTCAGCACGGTCACCGCGAAAGCCGCCGATGCCAGGCCGTATCCGGTGTAGATCAACCGTTCCCGGCAGCGGTAACCGGCGACCGTGGCAGGGCCGCCGCGCAGCAACCGACCCCAGAACCGGTAGGTGTCGGCCCGCAGGTCGGCCAGGTTGAGGGCGTGGCTGAGCATGTGGTAACCATCCAGGCGCAGGAACGGCACCAGGTTGAGCGCGGCGGTCGCGGCGCCGAAGAGCAGCATGGTGCCGGCCAGGTCGCGCAGCGCGCCGGGCCCCACCCAGGCCCGGATCGCGGCGAACGGCACCAGGGCCAGCATGCTGACGAACACGCCGGCGAACGCGGTGGCCACCCGCCGCCGGGGGGTGAAGAGCACGATGTCGTCGACCTTGCAGTACGGCGCCAGCAGCGGGAACCGCCACATCACCCCGATCTCGGTGACCCGCCCGCCGAAGTGCCGGCAGGTCAGCCCGTGCGCGCACTCATGCAGGAAGACGATCACCCAGGTGATCACCACCGCCGCCACGATCGCGGCGAGCGGGCGGTGTCCGCCACCCACCCCGTCCATCAGGTCCCGCAGGTGCACCGCGACATAGCTGGTCACGGCTATCACGGCCAGCAGGGCGGGCAGCACGAACCCCCAGCTGAACAGCGCGCCCAGCCGAGGAAGCAGCCGGGTGAAGAGCCGGTCCGGGTCGAAGAGCGGCCACCGGGCCGACAACGGCCCGCGCCGGGCCTTCGCGGCGCCCTCGGCAGCCGAGGCGGTCAGGCGGGCGATCGTCTCCGGGTCGGTGGCGTCGGCGAGCAACTGACGGCGGTGCAGCATGCCGAAGAGCTGCTGCCAGTTCTCCGGCCCGAGCCGGCGACGGTACGTCGCGGCGTACTCGGCGGCGAGATCGTCGAGCGTGCGGGTGCCGTCCATCCGGGAGAGCAGGAAGTGCTCCCGCGGCCCGACCCGGTAGTACCAGCCGGTCTCGCCGTCCTTGACGTGGTGCACGAGCTTCTCGCCCCGCCACTGGCCGGGGCCGAGCACGACCGTGGCGCGCAGACGGGGGCGGGCCCAGGTGGCGTCGACCGTCGTCATCGCGCGCCGGCCGGTGCGTCGTCGAGCAGCGCGGCACGCATCAGGTACGACAGGTAGATCTCGTCCAGGATGCTCACTCCGAGCCGGTTGTTGGTCATGTGCACGTACGAGCTGAGCAGGATGGGCAGCGCGGCGTCGAGATCCGTGAGCGGGGTGGGCTCACCACCGCCGCGCTGGAAGACCAGCTCGCCGTCTCGGGCCAACGCCACGACCCGCTCGCGCAGCGCGCGACAGTGCGCCAGCCAGCGGCCCTCGACCCCACCCACACGCGCGGTCGACTGCTCCCGGGCCGCCACGCGGATGTCGGCGAGCCGACCCCGCAGCGCGGCGTCCATCCGCCGGTAGCTGGTGTCGAAGCTCGCGTGGTAGTCGTCGCTCGGCTCCGAGTAGGAGACCTCCCAGAACCGCCGGTACTCGTCGAGGAAGCCGGCAATCCGCCGGTCGTCGTCGAGGAAGACGGCGCACATCATCATGGCGAGCTGGGCGGAGAGCCCCAGCAGCACCGGACGGACGTGCACGTTCGTGGTGGCCAGCAGGTCGAGCACCACGTCACTGGACTGCTCGAAGTGCCACTCGGCCAGCTCGACGCCGGCGGGACCGCCGTACCGGCCGTACTCCCGTTCGTACGGGATGTGGTGGTAGCTGTTGTTCGCCCGCATCGGCATGACGCCGTCCGGGCCGTACTCCTCGTCCCACCGCTGTGCGCCGTACTCGGCGAGGAACATCTGCTTGTACAGGTCACCCAGCCCCGCGCTGTCCACCTCGTAGAGCGCGGGCCGGCGGCGCAGGAACGCGCCGATGGCCGCGTCCACCCGGGCGCGGACCACCGCCGGGTCGACGCCGGGGGCGGGCAGCACCCGCAACCGTACGTGCGGGCCCTCCATCCAGTACTTGATGAAGAAGTACCGGCTGATCAGGCCCTCGGCGCGCAGCTCGTCCACCAGCGGACGAACCCCCTCGACCAGCATGGGGTTGGCGTTGCTGGCGTAGAAGACGTGCACGCTGAGCCAGCCGTGGGCGGTCGGCGCGGGGTGGTCAGTCATGGTCTGCTCCAACTCGGACACCGTTGAGTTCGACGGTCAGTTCGGTGACGTACGTGCCGGTGCCGTCGCGCAGCACCTGCTCGTCGCGGCCCGGCAGCATCTCGGTCAGCACCAGCCGGCTGCCGGCGGCACGGGCCGTCGCGTCCAGCAGGTGCAGGGAGAAGTGGCTGTCGAAGTCCACGTAGAGCGGCTTGTGGTCCGGCCGGGCCCCACCCTGCGCGGCCGGCCCGGCGGCGTCGTCCCCGGCCGCCGGGGCGAGCCGGGTGCCCTCCGGGGTGGCGAACACGCGGCGCGGCAGGCCGTTGTCGCGCCGCCACCGCTGCCACCCGAGGAACCACTCCGCGTCGCTCTGCCCGGCCGTACGCGGCGGCAGGTGATCCGGGTGCAGCTTCCACATCCGCCGTTGCAGCACCAGGTCGCCGTGCACGATGCGGGGGTATCCGGCGATGCCCCGGCCGGGCAGCGGCACGGTCGTACCGGCCCACAGGTCGGGTTGGGCCATGCCCAGGTAGGCGAAGGTGAGCAGCACCTGTTGCACCTCCGGCAGCGCCATCGGCAGCAGGAACCCGAGGTAGACCGGGATGACCTCGGCGTCGAGCCGCCGCGAACGCAGCAGCAGCCGGTCGGCGACCGGGTCGTGCTCCACGCTGAGGTCGTCCATGTCGATCTGCTCGGCCGCCGGCCGGTGGCTGATCTCCCCCGGGCAGACCAGCTCGTACGGCGTGACCACGGGGTGCAGGTTGAGGTTGGTCGCGTCGTACCCGCCCTTGAGCTCGGCGAGCACCGCGCCGGGCGGCTGGAGCCGGACGAGTTCGGCGCGGAGCGCGCCGGCGAGGTCCTGCTCGGCGAAGAGGTGCGCGAAGCGGGAGAAGAGCAGCGTCATGCCGGAGTAGACCCGGTTCACCACCACCCGGTGCCGTCCACCCTGGTCGGCGAGCTGGAGGAAGAAGGACCGGGGGTCCAGCGTGCCGAGTGTCTGCGGCACCATGGCGGCGACGTCGGTCATGAACGCGTCGTCCAGGGCCAACTCCTCGGCGCCGGCCGGCAGCCGGTCGTACGCGTCGTTCATCCGCCGGGCCACCTCCAGCCGGGCGTCGTCCAGCGCGGTGATCTCCTCCTGCCGGAACCAGTTCTCCTGCCGCACGTAGCGGTTCTCCGCGTCGAACGCCCGGCGGCGCATCATCCGGCCGCTGTAGTGCTCGAAGAAGTCCTGCTGGAACTCGTGGGCGAAGGTGAGCAGGTCGTCGCAGCGACCGCCGGCGCCGTACCGGGCCCGGAAGAAGCCCTTGGTGGCCAGCCGGCGGGGCAGGTTGATGTCGAACACCGGCATGATCCGGGCGAGCGCCCGCAGGCCGGGTAGGACCTCCCGCTCCCAGCGCTCGCGGTCGGCGGTCACCGGGGCGCCGGTGTGCCGCGTGGCATCCTCGTAGACCAGGGTGCGGGGGGCCGGGACATCGGGGCGGCCGAGGTCGGTGTGGGCGGCGATCAGCTCGTCACGGATCCCGTCGAGCGCCCGGCGACGCCCGGGCAGGTCCGCCACCGGATAGGCGGTGGCCAGACGGTTCGCCGTCGCCACCCGCTCGGCGAGCCGGTCGGACCAGTCCCGGCCGATCCGCCGCAGCGCCGCCGCGTACCCCTGGACCGGGTCGTCGGCGTGGATGTCCAGTTGCAGGTTCGGCACCACCAGCAGACCGACCCGGAGCAGGTGGTGCAGGTACTGGGCGATCTCCTCGGCCGGGCGTCCGTCGCTGGTCAGCTCGGTGACCAGGTCGTCCATCCGTCGTACCAGTCCGCCGTCGAGCGCGTCCAGGATGTCGTGCAGCACCCGGCCGGTGGGGAGCACGAAGAGCGACTCGTGGATCGACTCCAGGGTGATCGCGGCGTCGCCGTCCTCCGAGCTGGTCCGGCGGCGGCGCAGGTAGCGCAGCCGGCCGTGGGCGATGCGCCAACCGCTGGTCACGGTCACCGGAAGGTCGGCGCGGAGCGTCTCGTCGGCGAGCACGATGCTCGACAGGCGACCCAGCGCCGCCAGGTTGAGCCGGGCGCTGCCCCGCGTCGCCGTGACCGCCTCGTCGGTGCTCGGCGCGTCGGTGCTCGGCGCGTCGGTGCTCGGCGCGACGTCGAGGAGCCGGCCGGCGCCGGTTTCGAGGGTGCCGACGTTCACGGTGGTCAGGGTGCTGAACGGGCTGGTCTTCGCGGCAGCGCGGTAGGCGTACTCCAGCAGCGACCGCTCCACCCGGCGGGCCCGTTTGCCGAGCGGGCCGGTCCCGGTGAGGTAGCCGGTGAGGTACCGGTCCAGCGACGGGGAGGCGAGCAGGATGCCACCGCGCAGGTTCGGGTCGTCGGCGAGGGCACGCAGCACGGTCCGCCGCCGCCCCAACTCGTCGTCCAGCACCGCCGGGCCGGCGGCCAACTCCCGGCGGTACGCGGCGAAGGTCTCCAGCCAGTGGGCCAGGTCCCGGTGGGTGTCCGGCCCCAACGCGGCGACCGGCCAGGCCGACGGGTCGGCCGGTCGGGGCGGGCGGAGGTTGAACACGTCCCGGCGCAGCCGGATCAGCCGCTGCCGCAGCCCGTCATCGGTCAGGTTCCGGCCCACCGCGACCTGGAGCGCGTCGGCCAGGTCCCGGCCGGTCACCCGGAGCCGGTCCTCCAGGTCGAGCACGCGGCGGGACCAGTCGGCGGTCCGGTCGAAGGCGAGCTGGTCGGCGACCTCGATGGGCAGTCCGGCGGTGCGCAGCATGAACACCCCGGGCATCCGCCAGGAGACCGGGGTCACCGGGGGTGCGGGCAGGGACACCGTCACGGGTTTCTCCTTCGTCGACGGATGGTCACGGATCGGGCGTCCGCCGCTGGCGTCGGCGGAGCGGCGCGGGACGGGGTCGTCACAGTCGGTACGCCAGGTCGGCGGTGGCCTCGGGATGCCGCCCGAGGAGCAGGAAGAGCACGGTGCGTTCGTCGGTGCCGTCCAGCCCGAGGGCGGTGTTCATGGCGACGTTGTCGAAGCCGAGCACCGCGCCGCAGCCCAGGCGTTGCGCGGTGGCCGCGCAGTACGCCCGCTGGGCGACGGTGCCGACCTCGGCGTTCAGCATCCGGTAGCCACGGGGGCCGAACACGTCGAGGACCGCGTCCGGCCGGCCGGAGATGGCCAGCACCGCGCCGACCTGACCCATCGTGTAGTTGGTGAGGAAGTACTGCTGCTGCAGGAAGGCGGACATCCCGTCCTCGGGTTCGGGGCCGGCCGGCAACAAGGCGTGCCGCCGCTCGCAGTAGGCGTAGCCGCCGCCGGGCAGCCCGTCGACGTGGTTGGCGAAGACCCAGAGCCGGGTCAGCTCGGGCCCGCCGTCGGTTCGCTTGATGTCCGCCGGGTAACGCCGGGCGGCGGCGGCGAAGGCGAGCGTGGTGCCGAGGTCGGCGGCGGTCAGCTCAGGCGGCCGACGGAACCGGCCGAAGCTGCTGGACCGGCTGGCCAACACCGCCGACAGTGGACGGTTGAGCCGGTCCAGCTCCGGCTCGGGCAGCGCGACCGGCTCGCCCGGCAGGTCCCGGGGAGCGGCGGAACCGACGGTGTCGGGGGCGGGAACGGCCGACGTGGCCGCCGCCCGGTGGACCGCGGTGACCGCGGAGAAGTCCCGCACCCGACGGGACCGTTCGAAGGCGGGGTACCGGGCGCGCACCCGCGCGACGGCGTCCGCCGGCACCACCGGTGGGCGCGTGTCGGCGCCGGTCCAGTCCATCGGCACGACCGCGAAGATGCTCTCCGCGTCGCTGTCTAGGTCGAGCAGCCGGTCCAGGGGCGCCGGATCGAAACAGAGCAACCGCCGCAGGGGTACGCCCAGCGCCGGTGCCAGCAGGTCCCAGGAGCCGAGCAGAGCCCCGAGGTCCTGGGTGACCACGTGATAGCAGAAGCTGTTGTACTTGAACGAGTTCTTCCAGAACCGGATACCGGCCAGCAGGTAGCTGTCGCCGGCGGTCCCCGGGCCGTCGGCGCCGAGGGCGGCGCGGACGGTGCCGGTGACGTCGCCGAGCAGCAGCCGCTCCAGCACGTGCGCTCCGGTGTGGTAGTGGTAGACGCCCGGCAGCAGCGGCCCACCCGCCCCCACCACCAGGTACAGCTCCACCGGGTACATCCCGCCCCCGGACGCGGTGCCGCGTCCCCACACCGCGTGCTCGAGGTGCGCCCGCTTGGCGACGTCCTGGTTCCAGTTGACCGTCATCCGCCGGTCCAGCACCCCGTACGACAGGCGCAGCAGGGCGGCCAGCCCGGCCAGCGACCAGCGGGTGGTCGCCGGCAGGTTCTCCCCGGTGTGCAGGTCGCTCAGGGTGGGCAGCTCGGGCAGCTCGGCGGGCAGCGGCAGCCGGGACGCGCCGGGGTAGCTCTTGTGCCGGGACGGCTGGTCGGCCCAGTCCACCTCGTGGTTGAGCGGTTCCATCGGGGTCCGGGCCCGGCGGAACACCGCCTCGGTGTAGTCCCGGACGACCTCGCGGGCCTCCTGCTGCATGTCGCTGCTCCTACGGAAAGGGGTGCGGGTGGGGGTTGCGGCCGGTGGCGCCGAGCCCGTCCGGTCCGTGCCGGCCCCGGGCCAGGTACCGCTCCAGCCGGTCGCTCCACAGCACCCGCTGCCGCTGCCAGCCGAAGTCGATGGGGACCAGGGCCGGAGCCACGACGGCCATCGTGTGCACCCCGGCGACCTCCTGCTCCGGGCAGGTCTGGTCGACGGCGACGACGTCACCGCCGAGGCTGGCGATCAGGCCGGCGAGGTACGTCATGTCCGCGCGCAGGTCGTCGTGGTCAGGTCGGACGGCGAGCCAGTCGCCGTACAGCTCCGACATGGTCCGCAGCGGCGGGTCGTCCAGGAGGAACGCCGCGTGTCGCGCCATCTCCGGCAGGCCGTAGAGCAGCGCGTGGTGGCTCAGCTCGGTGACCCGGGTGTAGTCGCGGACCATCTCGCGCAGCTCGGGTTCGCTGGCGGCGACCCGCTCGTCGAAGCCGGGGACGTAGGAGGCGGTCTCGCAGAGCGCCGCCCGGACCGCGTCGTCCGGGTCGAGGCTCGCGCCGGCGGCGAAGCAGAGCTGGCCGAGCCCGTCGCCGCGCTTGACCGCGACCGCGGTGACCACCGGGACCGGCAGGTCGGCGCGGGTGTCGAAGAGCCGGATGTCGTAGCCGAGCAGGTCGACCCGGTCGAGCATGAAGTGCACCCGCTCGTCGCGGCAGGTCGCCGGGTCGATCTCGGCCAGCCGGGCCGAGCCGTACCAGGCGAGCAGGAAGGCGTCCCGCTCGATGAGTTCGAGCATGCCGTGCAGCAACGCTTCCTCCGGGCAGCTGCCGCTGGCGCAGCCGTTGGAGCACTCCTGAACGAACTTGCGTTGGTCGGTGCGGCGGTCCAGGTAGTAGACGATCTGTTCGGGAACGAGGCGGGGCGTGCTGTCGCGCAGCGACCACCCCCAGACCCAGTGCATCGGCTCGTCCGGCGAGTACGGGGTGTAGTAGAGCCCGTGCCCCTGGTAGAAGGCCGGGTGGTAGCCCAGGCCGGCCGGGTCGAGCGCGTCGGGGGCGAGGTTGGCGTAGCTGTCGAAGACCTCGGTGCGCTTGGCCCGCGGGAACTGGCCGGCGTAGCGTTCCAGCCCCTCCAGCAGCGCGTACGTCTCACTGCCGCCGTAGCTGTTGTCGTGCCCGCTCCACCACATCTCGTGCAGGTCGTACCGGCTGCGGACCCGGAAGTAGCCGGTGACCGGTGCGGTGGCGGTGGCGTTGTACGCCCGCAGCGCGTTGCCGCCCAGCGCCCCGGCGACCGGGTTGGCCAGCGCAGCGACCGGCAGGTCCAGCTCGCCGGCCGCACGCAGCCGGTACGCGGTCGGGTCCGGCTTGGGCCGGCGGGTCAGCGGGATCACCGCCGCCTCGGCGGTGTCCGCACGGGTGGTCGCGCAGGCGGGGCATTCGGAGTCGGCGAGCACCTCGACCAGCGTCGTCTCCAGGGTGTCCATCCGCAGCTGGTGCAGCCGCGCCACACCGGGGCGGTCGGCCCGGGAGCGGCACGCCTGCCGGAACAGCTGCCAGAGAGCGTCGACCGCGAACGGCGTGAGGTGCGGCAGGGGCGCCACCGTCCCGACCTGAGCGCCGTGCTCCAGGGCGTGCCGCTCCTCCCGGAGCCGGATGGCCTGCCAGCGCCGTTGGACGCAGAGCGGGCACGGCCCGGGTCGGGTCGGCACCGGGTCACCGGCGCCGGTCCAGCGGGGGCCGACCAGCGCGGTGGCGCCGTGCAGCCAGATCGGCACCACGTCGCCGGTGAGCCCCTCGCCGCCGTCGGCGTACGCGTCGGTCAGGCCGAGGGCGGCGATGCGGACGGTGATCCCGGCGGGTGACGGGCCGTCGCCGGCCGGCTGGCCAGCGTGGTTCTGGAGCCGCTCGTGGAACGCCTCGCCGAGCTGCTTGAGGCTGGCGTCCCACCCGGTGGAGGTGGTCCGGACATCGACGATCATGCGGTTCACCTGTCTGCGGTCGCTGCGGGTCTGGTGTCGGGACCGGGGCTCCCCGCCGGCGTGGCTCGCCGGCGGGGACGACTGCGGTGCGGTTACCCGCCGCCGCATCCGGTGCTGGTGCTGCTGCTGCAGCAACTGGATGTGCTGCAACTGCAGCAGCTGGAGCAGGAACAGCTGGAGCTGGACCAGTCCATGACCATCGCGTCGATCGCGTCGACGTCCTCGATCTCGAACGTCTCGGTCTCCAACGCGCGGAGTTCCTCCGTCAGATCCGGCATTTCCCTCTACCTCCCCTCGGGGCGTATGCGGGCCTCTGCGTCGTCCGACCGTCCGGAGCGGCCGGTGGCGCCGAGGCTCAGCTGGTGCTGCTGCAACTCGACGAGGTGCAGCTGCAACAACTGGACGTGCTGCAGCTGGAGCAGCTCGACGTACTGGTGCTGCTGCTGCAGATGTCCATGTGGTCAGCGGACAGATCGGCGATGTCCTCGACCTCGAACGTCTCGGTCTGCAGGTCCCGCAGTTCGCCGCGGACCGATTCGGACAGCGCGGCGGATGACAGGGGTTGTGTCACGGGCCTCTCCTTGAGCCGCGGTCGGCGCCAGTCGTGGTGGGTCTGCGTCCGCACCACCACGGTGGAGCCAGCGGAGGCACGCAGGGGCTACTCGCCGGTGTCGGCCGGCGGCGGTTGGTGCGTTCAGATGCGACGTCCCACCGGGGACTGGACTGCGTCAGCGCTGTGGGGGTCAACCCCGTTCACCCGGTCAGCCGCAGCTGGAGGTGCTGGTGCTGGTGCTGCAGCAGCTCGACGTGCTGCAACTGCAGCAGCTCGAGCAGGAGCAGCTGGAGCTGGTAGCGGCGAGCGCCTCGCCGCCGTCCTCAACCTCCTCGATCTCGAAGGTCTCGGTCTCCAGCTCGCGGAGCTCGTCGTTCAGGGTGATCGGCATGTTTCCACCTCCTTCCACGGTGCGTGCCTCGCTCGGACCACTGGTGTGGTGGTTCAATCGGCCGCCAGGCCGTCGTGCCGCAGCAGGACCACGCCGCTGCGGAACGCGCCGCTGGCCCGCAGGTCCCGGGTGGTGGTCTCGACCAGCAGCGCGCTGATCCCCCGCTCGGCGAGGGCGGCGAGCACCGCGTGCCGGTCGGTGCCGCCGACCGCCGCGGTGCCGTTGGCGGCGCGGCCGGTGAGGGTCGCCGGATCGAGGTCCGCGAGCACCGGATCGCCGAGGTCGGCGTCGGTCCCCTCGAAGTGCCGCACCTGGATTCGTCCGACCAGGTCGCGGAGGGCGCTGAGCCGCGTGGCGACCGGGTCGAAACCGCCGGCGAGCCGCCAGTCGCGGTCCCCACCGCCTGGTGCCTCGCTGACGGCGAGCACGGCGTGCGCCGGTGCCGCGCCGGGAAGAGCGAAGACCGCGAGCTGGTGGCCGAAGCGGTGGGCCGCCTTCACCACGAACGCGGTGTCCTCGTCGGCGACCAGCTCCTCCTCGCCGAGCGCGGCGAGACCACCGTCGCCCCGCATCGCCGCGGTCAGGGCGTGGTACGCCAGCGCGTCCGCGAGGCCCTGATCGATGACGCCGTCGAGACTGTCGGCGGCCGCCGCGCCGGCGTGGGTCCGCTCGGCGAGGCCCTCGCCGTTGGCAGCGGAGGTGGGCAGGGCCAGTGCCGCCGGAACCCACCCCCTCTCCGGACGGCCCAGCACGGTCGCCGGCAGCCAGCGGACCGCTCGGCGCGGGTCGTACGGCACCGCGCCGGTCGCGCTGTGCAGCTCGGTCCACGGCACCGGTTGCCCGCCACGCTCACGCAGTTGCTCGGCCGAGGCCAGGACGCCGGCGCGTGGGTCGGCGTACCGGGCGGCGTGGTCACACACCGCCACCCGGTAGGCGGCCAGCCGGGCGGTCAGCACGGTGTGCACGTCGAACGCAGTCACCTCGCGTGGCCCACGCCGGCCGGGCAGCCGCAACCGGGCCGTCTTCAGCGGCGCCTGCTCCAGCGGGTCGTCCACGAACCGGGTGAAGACGCCGGCGTTCGGTGACACCAACGCCTGGGCACGCTGGTAGGTCTCGTCGTCGGAGCTGCCCGCCCCGGCCGGCTCGGGCACGTCGACGTCCCGACAGACCGGGCAGGCCGGATGCGGCAGCACCCGTTCCCGGGCGGCCTCCAAGGTGGACCGGTCCAGTAGCAGCACGCCGTCGGCCGTGTCCGGCGCCAGCGCGCCGGTGAGGACCCGGAACAGCTCGAACGCGGCGGCGTTGCCGACCATCCGCGCGGTCACCTCCGGCAGCGGCGCGGGCGCGTCGGCGCCGGGGCCGACGGCGAGCTGCCGCCAGAACTCGGCGGCGACGGCGGCGGCGGCGGCGGCGGTGAGCCGCAGCTGGGCACAGAGCCAGCAGGGGGTCCCGCCCGGTTCGACCGTCGGCCCCACCACCGCCCGCTCGTCGTCCCAGACCACCGGAACCAACAGCGGGCCGTCGCGGTGACAGGTGCGAGCCAGCTCGGCCAGGCCGGCCAGGTCCGTCCGGTCGGCGCAGTACACCACCGCGTCCGCTCCGCTCAGCTCGACCGGGCCGTCGTGCACTCGCAGCGCGGCCGCCAGACCGTCGTCGCGCAGCTCCTCCACCTCCGGCCGCAACGCCTCGGCGTAGCGCGACGGGTCGTCGTACGGGTACAGGTCAAGGTGGAGGCACCCGTTGCGGAGCAGGCCGCTCGCCGCGGCCAGCAGGGTCGCTCCCCCACCGACCAGCGCCACGCGGGCGGTGTGCAGGCGCAGGAAACGGCCGGTGGGATCGTCGGCGAAGTGGTCGATGAACTCGATCTGCGGGGCGAACCGCCGGCCCACCGCCTCGGCCAGCTCCGTACGGTCGCCGGCGTCCTTCGCGAAGCCACGGGCGAGCAACGCGCGGACCAGGGTGAGCACCGTCTGCCGCTGGCCCTGGTCCAGGGACGCGGTGAGCTGTCCCAGGGTGTGCTCCCCGGTCAGGTACGGGCTCAACGAGGTCAGCCAACGGAAGGCGGACCATCCTTTGATCAGGAAGGCGGTGTCCGGCCCGCGCAGGTAGGCGCCGGCCGGCGCGTCCAGGAAGACCACGTCGTGTCGCAGCTTGGGTCGCACTTCCAGGTTCTCCGCACCGTCCCGCGGCAGGCTCATCCGGGCTCCTATGCCAGCGATCACCATCGACTCGAAAGTGTCTACATGCTGCCCATGGTCAATTCATTCGTCAACAGATTGTTTCGTCGAGGGCAGCGGCGGGAGTCAATTGGAGGGCACTGAGCTGCGGCTAGGGGAAATTTTTCCGCACCCCACCGCTGCGGGCCTTCCGGCACCGATCAACCTCCGCTACTCTGTGGGCGTCATCGGCACCTCCGCAGGTCAGAGACTTTTACATCGTTCCAGGCAAAGGCGGGCCGGTGGCGCGATCCCGAGGCTGGCGGTGCCCCACCGCCACCGCGACCGTGCCTTAACGGTCAGTTAGTTGACTGTGCACAATTAACCGTGTGTTGTGGGTCGGGAATCAGTGAGGACCGTCAGATGAAGACGATGGAAAATCTCCTCGGCGGCATCCGCCACACCGTCCGACGATTGCGGCAATCCGTTGGGGAATGACCGATTCGCCATCGAATTGCACGACGTCACCAAGCGTTATCCCGGCGACGTCACCGCGGTCGACCGCCTCGACCTGCGGGTGCCCGAGGGGACGGTCTTCGGCTTCCTCGGCCCGAACGGCGCCGGCAAGACGACCACCATGCGGATGCTGGTGGGGCTCGTCCGACCGACCTCCGGCCGGATCCGGGTGCTGGGCCAGCCGCCTGGCACCCCGGACCAGCTGGCCCGGGTCGGTGCCCTGATCGAGTCACCGGCGTTCTATCCCCATCTGTCCGGTGTGGACAATCTGCGGTTGGCCGCCCGCTACGCGGGAGTGCCCGACAGCGCCGCCGACCGGGTGCTGGCCGAGGTGGGCCTGACCGGACGCGCACGCTCGGCGTTCCGGACGTACTCGCTGGGCATGAAGCAGCGGCTCGGGGTGGCGGCCGCGTTGCTCAAGGACCCGAGCCTGCTGATCCTCGACGAACCCACCAACGGGCTCGACCCGGCCGGTGTGTCGGAGATCCGGGAGCTGCTCCGGTCGCTCGGGCAACGCGGGCGCACCGTGCTGCTCTCCAGCCACGTGCTCGGTGAGGTGGAGCAGGTCTGCGACCGGATCGCCGTGATCAACCGCGGCCGCCTCGTCGCTGACGGCACCTCGGACGAGCTGCGCGCCGCGCTCGGCGCCGGGGAGCTGCTCATCGCCGCCGATCCGGTCGACAAGGCCGCCGCGTGCCTGCGTGACCACCGGAGCGTCCGCGGGGTGGAGACGGTCGACGGCCGGCTACGGGTCAGCGCGGATCCGGCGCTGGCCGCGGAGCTCAACCGGCGGCTGGTCGAGGCGGGCATCGACGTACGGGAGCTGCGGCCGGTGCGCCACTCGCTGGAAGAGGCGTTCCTGGAGCTGACCGGGCCGGACCGGGCCGGTCGGGAGGAGTCGACGACCATGACGGGGGGCAACCGGTGATCGCCTCGGTACGCGCGGCCTGGTTCGCGGACCGGAAACGGCCGGCGGTCTGGACCGTCACCCTCACCTGGATCGTGTTGGCGCTCGCCTTCGGCGTCGGCGTCCCGTACCTGGTGCACCTGGCGCTGGCCGGCGATCCGGAGCAGGCGGCCTCGGCCGCGTCCCTGCTGGACGCCGTGCTGCCCGGCCAGCTGGTCACCACCGGAATCGGGCTGTTCCCGCTCTTCGGTGGGGCGATCGTGGTGATCCTCGGCGCTCTGGTCGTGGGCAACGAGTACCGCTGGGGCACGCTCAACCTGATCTTCACCCAGCGTCCCCGGCGGGCGCAGGTGCTGGCCGGGCACGCCGTCGCGCTCTGTGCCCTGACCCTGCTGCTCGTCGCGCTCACCTTCGCCGCGATGGCCGGGGTCACCGCGCTGCTCGCGCTGATCGAGGGACGCGGCCTGGACTGGCCGGCGACGAGTGACCTGGCGGGGGCCGTGGGGGCCGCCTGGCTGATCTGCAGCGCGCACGCCAGCGTGGGTTACTTCCTCGCGATCGTGTTCCGCAGCACCGCCACGGCCATCGCCGTCGGCCTGGTGTGGACGCTGGTGCTGGAGAACGCGATCAGCGGCCTCGCCCTGGTACTGAGCCCGCTGGAGACGGTCCAGAAGCTTCTGCTCGCCCCCAGCTCCGGCGCGCTGGCGGGCGCGCTGGGAGCCCCATCGCAGTTCGACGGGGGCACGCCAGGGGTGATCGAGTCGACCGGCGCCGGGCTGCCCGCCGCCGTCCTGGCGGGATACGTGGTGCTGATGTTCGGCCTGGGGATCTGGCTCGCGGCACGCCGGGACGTCAACTGATCGGAAAGGATGTCGAGATGGACTTCCTCCTTGCCTTCGCGTTGACCGGACTGGTGGCCTGCGGTGGCTGGATCGCGTGGGCCGTGGTCCGCGCCTTGGCCCGGGCACGCGACCGGCGACACGAGCTGCGCCTCGCTCAGGCCCGGTCGGCGGTCGAGCTGCGCCAGGCGGAGCTGACCGCCCGTGTTCGGGAGCAGGAGCTGGCCAACGAGACCTACCAGGACTTCGTCCGGCGCCACCCGGAGAGCTGACCCCGGGCGGCTTCGGGGCGAGCAGGGTGTGTGGGGTGCAGCGGAGGCCCTGCGGTGCGTACAGTTCCGGGTCGGACTTGGGGTGGGCCGGCTGGATCCGGCGCAGGGAACGGGACGAGACAGACACGCATGACGGCGGACAACGGTACGGAAATCGGTCAACCCGGGATTGACCGGAGCCAGCTGGAGACCTGTCTCGGCGTCTTCGAGGCGTTGGAAGCTCTGCCGTCCGATCATCCCGACGTGGTGCGGGTGCAGCGCGCCACTGCGAAGCTCTACAAGGTGATCAAGCAGCGGCGACGCGAGGAGCGGCGCGACGCCATCGTGACGGCCGACCGCGCGGTGACGGCGGCCACCGCCACGGGCGCCCCCGGCCGGATCGACGATGAGACGCAGGGCATCCCGCTCGCCTCGCCCACCGCGGGCGCCACGGCTGGCGTCCTGCACAATCCGCGCGGCTGCTACGTCTGCAAGCAGCGCTACCGCGAGGTGGACGCGTTCTACCACCAGCTCTGCCCGTCCTGCGCCGCGCTCAACCGGGAGCGCCGGGACGCCCGCACCGACCTGACCGGCCGGCGCGCGCTGCTCACCGGCGGCCGGGCGAAGATCGGCATGTACATCGCGCTGCGGCTGCTGCGTGACGGCGCGCACACCACCGTGACGACGCGGTTCCCGCACGACGCGGTCCGCAGGTTCGCCGCGATGCCGGACAGCGCGGACTGGCTGCACCGGCTGCGGATCGTCGGGATCGACCTGCGCGACCCGGCCCAGGTGATCGCCCTCGCCGACTCGGTCGCCGCACAGGGACCACTCGACATCCTGATCAACAACGCGGCGCAGACCGTACGGCGCTCGCCCGGGGCATACTCGCAGCTCGTCGCGGCGGAGGCCGCCGCCCTGCCGGAGGGCCCGCTGCCGGAGCTGATCACCTTCGCCAAGTCGGGCGGCCAGGGCACCCCGGCGGGCAGCCTGACCGCCGGGCCGCAGTCGACCGCGCTCACCCCGCACGCGCTGACCGCGCTGGCGCTGACCAGCGGCTCCGCCTCGCCGGAGCGGATCGCGGCGTCCACGGCCATCGACGCCGGCGGTCTGGTACCCGACCTCGACTCGGTCAACAGCTGGGTCCAGCGGGTGCAGGAGGTGGACCCAGTCGAGCTTCTCGAAGTGCAGCTGTGCAACGTTACCGCGCCATTCGTGCTGGTCAGCCGACTGCGACCGGTGATGGCCGCCGCGAAGGCCCGCCGCAAGTACGTGGTGAACGTGTCGGCGATGGAGGGCCAGTTCGGCCGTGGCTACAAGGGGCCGGGGCACCCGCACACCAACATGGCCAAGGCCGCGCTGAACATGCTGACCCGGACCAGCGCACAGGAGATGTTGACCGACGGCATCCTGATGACCAGCGTCGACACCGGCTGGATCACCGACGAGCGGCCGCACCCGACGAAGATGCGACTGGCGGACGAGGGCTTCCACGCCCCGCTGGACCTCGTCGACGGTGCGGCACGGGTGTACGACCCGATCGTCCGCGGCGAGCAGGGCGAAGACCTGTACGGCTGCTTCCTGAAGGACTACGCCCCCTGCGCCTGGTGACCGCCACGTCGGTCACGACGGTCCGCTGCGCTGCCTCCTCGAACCCATTACCAGCGGGTTTGCGACAATCAGCAGGTACGCCCACTCGACGAGGAGAAGGTACGCATGCCATCTGACCACGACCCGTGGCCCACGCTGGACGAGCTGCTGCGCGAGGAGAGCGAGCTGGAGCTCGCGGGCCTGTCGGAGACGGACGCGTACGAGCTGGGGACGCTCGCCGTTGCCGCCGCGAGCGAGCAGCGGCTCCCGATCGCGGTGGGTGTGTGGCGGGCCGGGCGCCAGCTGTTCCACAGCGGCCTGCCCGGCTCCACCGCGGACAACGACGTGTGGCTGCGCCGCAAGGGGCGCGTGGTGATGCGGTTCGAGCACTCGTCGCTGTACATGGCCCGGCTCTGCCAGGACAAGCAGGTGACGCTGGCGGAGAAGTACGGCCTGCCGGCCTCCCGCTACGCGGCCGCCGGGGGCGCGGTGCCACTGCGTGTTCGCGGCACCGGCGTGGTCGGCTGGATGGGCGTGTCCGGCCTTCCGCAGCTAGACGACCACCGCTTCGTCGTCGACATCCTGCGCAAGATTCAGCAGCAGTAGTCGCGCGCGGCGGCCGCGTGACGCCACCTCGGGCGGACCGATCAGCGCGCCCGCCGGTTGGCGCGCAGGGCGCCCAGGATCACGCGGGGTGCGGCCAGCGCGAGCGGGTGCTTGCGCATGGAGACGACCTCATTGAACCGTCGCGCGGTCGCCACGTCCGTGACGGTCGCCCTGACGATCTGATCGCTGGCCCAGTTGGAGAACCGGTAGCCACGCGGGTAGGGGCCGTCGACGTGCGGCAACGCCAGGTCGGCGGAGGTCGACGTCGACCAGGCGGCGTCGACCACGACCTTCTGCAGGGCGAGGTACCGGCGCGCGGGCGCGCTCAGATCCGGGCCGGACCGCAGGTACGTCGACAGGCAGGCCGCGTGCAGAGCCGCCGCGGTCATCCCCTGCCCGTACACCGGGTTGAACGACGCGACGGCGTCACCGACGCTGACCAGGCCCGCCGGGAAACGCTGCACCGCGTGGAAGTCCCGCCGGCGACTGTCGGCATGGTGGTAGGTCTGGACGTCGCCCAGCATCTCGTTTCCGGCGACCGCACCGAACTCCGGTGGGAACTGCTCCCGCAGCCGACGGACGAAGTCCTCCGCCGTACTTCCCGGGCGGCTGTCCCCGTAACCGGCCATCATGGCCATCCACCGGCCGCCCTCGATCGCGAAGAACGCGGCACCGACCACGTCCAGCGACATCTTCGGCGTGTGCAGCGCCAGCACGACCGTCGAGGCCGGGTCCGCCTCGGGACGTCGGAACAGGGCGGTCGCGTAGTTCAGGTGCACGGTCATCCGCCGTGTGGCGGGTCGGTCCCAACCGGCCTGCTCCAGCCAGTCGGAGAGCCTGCTCGAACGCCCCATGGCGTCCACCACGATGTCGCCGCTCTCGACCCCGGGAACCCCGCCGACCTCGCAGCGGACACCGCTCGCCACGGCGCCGTCGAACACGAGACCGGTGGCGCGGGCGGTGACCGTCTTGACGTTCGGCAGCCGCAGCACCTGCTGGCGGATCAGCCCCTCCAGGAGAGGGCGACTGCCCGCCAGGCTGTCGGCGTCGTCGGGGACGATCACCTTGAGACGGCCGTCGAGGTAGTTCCGCCTCGCCGCGGGCGGCGCCTCGATCGCTCCCTGGGCCAGGGCCTGCTCGCGGAATCCCGGGAAGAGGCGCTCGAACTGGACGAAGCCGCCGGGCAGCAGCGCGTGCAGCTGCGTCCCCTGTGGCACGCCGGGCCTCCCGCCCGTCACCTCCAGGTCGTCCCGGTCGATGATGACGACGCTCTCCGCGTAGTCGGACAACACCCGGGCGGCCAGCAGTCCGGCGATGCTGCCGCCGAGCACGACGGCCTTGCCCATGACCGGGGACGCCTGGTCGGGGGGCAGCACGGCATTGAGCGCGGCGAAGACCCGCGCCGGGGAGAGGGGCATCGTGCTCTCCAAGGGGTACGAGGTGTGGCGCCCTCCCCCGTGTCGGTCCACGACAGTGTGGACGGGCCGCCGGGAAGGGCTGTTCGACAGGGCGCCCGACGATCGTTGCACAGGCCTCGGCCATTGCCCGACACGCAGAGTCTGTCGTGAATTAGCTCTTTGTCGCGGCCTGGCCGCGGAGGCGTTCGAGCCCGTCCAGGAGCAGGTCGAGGGTGAACTCGAATTCGAGCTGGCTGTCACACCAGCCGAGCGTGGGGTCGGTGCCGTCGTGCATCTCGGTCGCCACCATGGCCGTCAGGTGCGGCAGGGCCGAGGCCATCGCGGCCAGGTCGGCTTCCGCCATGTCGGCCTCCATGCTCGCGCCCGCCGCCGGGCTGAAGATCTCCTGCGCGAACCCGAGCGGCAGGCTGCCGAACGCGTGCAACGCGCGGTGCGCGAGGTGGTGCGAGAACCCGGCCCGGAGAAGGGTTCCCACGACCCCGTCGTAGTACGTGTACAGGCCGACGGGGATGGCACGGCGCGAGCCCAACAGCTCTGGCATCCACGGGTGACGCAGCATGATCTGCCGCGCCGCGAGGAACTGCCCGCGCAGTCGCGTACGCCAGTCTCCGTCGTCACCGTTCGCGAAGAGGCGGCCAACCGCGGCGTCGATCTCCGCGATCACGGTCTCCACGACGCCGTCGAGGAGTGCCTCCTTGGCGGGCAGGTGGTGGTAGAGCGACATGGCCTCGACACCGAGGTCGCCGGCGAGGCGGCGCATCGTCAGGGCCGGGATTCCCTCCGCATCCGCCAGGGCGACCGCCGCCGACAGTACGCGCTCACGGTTGAGCGGCTGCCGAGCCGCCTTCGCTGCCATCTGTCCCCCCACTCTTGCCAGCACCTTACATCGTATGGTTGCCTTACGTTGTAAGGGAGTCACCACCACTCCACGATCCGGTACGGCCTCCCCGAAGGAGCCACGATGCCCGCCCTGACCCGTACCGCCCGCGCAGCCGGGACGCTCTACCTCGGCCTGGCCGTCTCCGGCGCACTCGGCTTTCTGCTCATCCGGCCGCGCCTCTTCAACGCCGACGACCCCGGCGCGACGCTCGACAATCTGGTCCAGCACGAGGCACTCGCCCGGGCCGGCGTCGCGTTCGAACTGCTCATCGTCGTCACCCAGGCCCTCGCCGCCGTCTGGTTCTACCGGCTGTTCCGCACCGCGGACGCACGCGCCGCCAGCGCCATCGCCGCGTTCGGCCTCATCAACGCGGTCGTGGTCCTCGTCAGCGCGGCGCTGCTCGGCACAGCGCTCGACATCGCGCTCGACCCCGTCGGCGATGCGGCAGCCACCGTCCAGCTCCTCTACCTGATCAGCGGAAACCTGTGGGCCGTCGGGGGGCTGTTCTTCGGCCTGTGGCTCATCCCCATGGGCAGCTGCGTGCTCCGCTCGAACTGGATGCCACGCCCGCTCGGGTACATCCTCGTCGGCGGCGGCATCGGATACCTGCTCAGCGCGTTCGTCGGATACCTCGCTCCTGGCGCTCAGTCCGTCGCCGACGCTCTCGTCCTTCCGGCGACGGTTGGCGAGTTCTGGATGATCGGCTACCTGCTGACGCGCGGCGTCCGTGGCCACGCGCTCGACCAGGCACCGTCCGGCGGGCAGCCGGAGGCCGCGCCACAGACCATCTCGTAGGACCCGGGCCCGCTACGGCGCTTCGGCCTCCATCCGGGTACAGCCGCTGGCCGGGCTCTCGCTGGACGCGATGACGGCGTCGAGCCGATCTCTGACCTGAGTCAGTTGGGTGATCTGCTGCTCGACGCGGTCGCGTTCGGCGTTGAGCAGGGCGCGGGACTGCGGGGTGTTGACGTTCGCGTCGACGCAGGGCAGCAGGTCCAGGATGGTCCTGCTGGACAGGCCGGCGCCGTACAGCATCTGGATCAGGTTGACCCGGTCGACGGCACTGTCGGGGTAGTGGCGCTGGCCGCCGCTACTGCGCGCCCCGATCAGCAGCTCCTGCTCCTCGTAGTAGCGCAGGGCTCGCACTGACACGCCGGTCCTGGCGGCGAGTTCACCGATCCGCACGTCCCGCACCCTGGTTGTGGCGCTGGCCACACGGCTTGCACCTCCGGAGCGCCCACGTCAAGGCGTCCCTCGCCGGCGACCCGAGCGCCTTCTACACCGCCACCGTCGGTTGACGGCAGCGGCACACCACCGCTGAGCGTCGAACGTCTCGTCCGACGCTCAGCGGTGGCGGCGAATGCGTTCCCAGCTGGTCGGCGGTTCCATCGCGGCGCCGGTCCGCAGCGTCGTGACGACCGGCTCGCCGACGCCGGCGGTGACCGTGAGCTGGCCGTGCTCGGCGCCAGCGGCGATCCGCGACGACACCTCGGGGATCTGCGCGTCAAGCCGTACCCGCAGGCCGGGCCAGCCGACCACCTCGACCTTCTCGCCGGCGCCGATGGTGCTGCCGGCACCCAGCGGGCCGCGCACGGTGGCAACCTGCTCGCCGGCCTCGACGAGCGTGTGGACAGCGAGCGCGGCCGCTGTCGAGCGCAGCAACGACCGGGTCACCGCGAACACCCGGTCCAGCTGGACCGGGGTGTTGGCGCCGGGTTGGCCCAGGACGGCACCGACGACGCGGAGCTTCCGGCCGCCCACGGTGACCACCGCCGCGAAGACGAGACAGCCGCCGGCCTCGTCGGTGGAGCCGGTCTTGATGCCCACGACACCGTCGCGGCCGACCAGCTCGTTGTAGTTCCGCACCGTGCCGGCCACCGGAATGGTCGCCTGCTTCTGCTTGACGATCTCGGCGAACGCCGGCAACGCCATCGCCCGGCTCGCCAGGATCACCTGGTCCCGCGCCGTACTCACGGTCTCCGGGTCGAGGCCGGAGGGGTCGGTGTAGTGGGTGTCGGACATGCCGAGGTCGTCCGCCACTGCGTTCATCTTCTCGACGAAGGCGGCGACGCTGCCCGAGTCCCAGGCCGCGAGGATCCGCGCCATGTTGTTCGCCGAGGGCAGGAGCACCGCCTGCAACGCCTGCCGCTCGGTGATCACCTCCCCGGCCCGCACCTCCACGAGCGACTCGCCGCGTGCATTCTCGGCCGGGTACGCGGCCGCCTGCGCGGCACTGACCGTCAGTTTCGGCCCCTGCTCACCGACAGCGAGAGGGTGCTCGGTGAGGATCACGTAGGCCGTCATAACCTTCGTCACGCTCGCGATCGGCAGCCGCTTCGACCCGCCGAAGGCGCCCATCGTCCCGAGCCCGTCCACCGAGATCATCGCCTGGCCCGTACGCGGCCAGGGCAGTCGCGGCGCCGTACCGGGAATGGCCATCGACGCCGGCAGGGTCAGCTCGACCGTCGGGGCGGGCAGCGGGTCGCGCAGCGGCGCGACGGCGTACAGCCCGCCACCGAGGAGCAGCAGCAGGACCAGCAGGCTGCCCAGCGCCCACGGCAGGCGACGCCGGCCGCCCCGGACCGGCGACGCTGCGAGCAGCTCGCTGAGATCCTCGGTCGGCGATTCCGTCGGACCACCCATCGTGTACCTCCCCCGTGATGGAACCCCGGAGGTTAACAGTCCCGGTCGGCCCGTAGCTGGCCGCGCTTCGGCCCGGTGGTCACCGGTCCGGCGCGGCCGCCGGCTCCTCAACGCGTGGCGCCGCCCGGGCGACCCGGGCCGGTCCCGGAGCGCCGGTGACCGACGCGTGGCGCCCGTACCACCGGCGAATTGCCCGCTCCCGGGCGGAAGCTCCGCGCCGCGTCGGCCACCGTCTCGTCAGGGTCACGCCCGAGAGCGTGCCGGATCCGCGACGGGATGACCTCGGACTTCGCCATCGCCAGTCGGACCTGCACCGAACGGTCGTCGACCAGGCGTTCCAGATCCGCCTCGTCCAGCTCGACCGCCCGCACCAGCGCGGCGCGGACGTCGACCACCGGGTCCTGGGCGAGCACGCTGCGCTGCGCGGCGGTGGTCCGCGGGTTGCGGGCGACCCCCTTGCGTACGCGCGCGGTGCGGTCGGCCATCAGGGCGGTGATCACGTCGGGGTCGTGGGTGTGGGTGGCGAGTCGTTCCCGTACCTCGGGTGAGACGTCGTCGATCAACCTTGCGGCCAGGTCGGGCTCCAACCCCCGGGTCTCCGCGAGGAGACCGCGAAGCTCCTTGTCGGGCGCCGCCGCCATCACCTGGCGAACCGACTCATCGCAGGCCGGGTTGCCGGCGACCGCCCAGCGGACCCACCGGTCGGCGTCCTTGACGAGACGCAGGAGATTGCCGACCGAGGTCGACGTGTTTCTCGCAACGGCCTCCCGGACCTGACGATCAGCGTCCCGGGTCAGCGATCGCAGCGCCTGCGCGGGTGCGTCGGTCCGGGACGCGACCGCCTTACGAACCACCGCCGACGGGTCCGACGCCAGATCGATGAGGGTCATCTGTGGCGTGGCGGGGTCCTGCGCGAGCGCGAGCTGCGCGTCCGCGCTGCCACCGGTCACAGGATGGTTGGTGGTGCCTGAACCGCTCTGACGGTCGGGCCCGCCGACGTCCTGCTGCTTACCCATGGGCGCAATCATGTCACGGGCCGACCGGGCCAACACGAGCGTGACCAGCCCGTTCCCGCTCTGCCCGCCGCCGGACCGCGACGACCACCGCCAACGCGGCGCCGACGAGCACGCCGAGGGGCGCCAGGATCGAGGCGGCCAGCCCGGCCAGCGCCTCCGAACGCGCGCCGTAGAAGCGGGGAGGATCGCCGATCGACAGCGACGGCGTCCCGTCCGCCGCCGAGGCCGTGCAGGTCAGGGTGTACGTGCCGGTCGGCCTGGCGCCCACCAGCACCACCGCTTGCCAGCGTTCGCCGTCCGCCTCCAGGGTGAGGTCGTCGAAACTCATCGAGACCATCTGCCACTCCTCGAGCTCCTCGGCCTCCACCCGTGCCGGTGCGCAACCCACACCCGGTGCGTCCGGGCCGCTGGCCTTGGCCCACACCATCTTCCCGCCCTCGGGAAGGTGCACCGTGAACGGCTGTCCGGACGTGACCGGCTGCCCGAGTTCACCCCCGAACGGAACGAGGAACAGCGCCGCCGCGGCGGCCAGCACACCGCCGGCGGCGATCAGCGCCGCGACGACGTACCAGATTCGGCGGGGCCGGAGCGGATCGGCGGAGACGGCGCCCGGAGCGGGATTCATGAAGGCATGATCGTCGGTCACTGATGGCCCGTGCCATCCCGCTCATCGTCGAACGTTGGCGTCGTTCGGTGTGCGCCACCGGACCGAACCGGACAGTCGGGCCGGTACCGCACAGGACGGCGCTCGGCGATCGTATTCGCGCAGCCGCCACTGGCAGCGAACGCGGCGGGATGACTTGCGTGTGGCCGGGAACCCGGTGCGGTGACGTCAGGCAACCTGAGGAGGTGTGGGTGACCGCGACATCACGGCGGCCGACGCCCGTGGATCCGTGGCCGGACATGTCGGCGGGGCGGGTGTCCAGCGGCGCATCCCGAGACCTGCCTCCGGAGTTGGGCCCCGACGCGGTCGGTGTGCTGGAGGGCCGTACGTTCATGTTCTCCGACGCCGCGGGGAACGTGCCGAGGGGCTCGATCGGCGGTCTCGTCCACGACGACACCCGGTTCCTCAACCAGTGGGAGCTGACGATCGATGACGCCCCGCTGCTGGTGCTCTCCTCCGGGACCGTCGACGCCTACTCGGCGGCGTTCTTCCTGGCGAATGCCGACCTGCCCCACCTGCCCGCGAATCGGGTCGGCGTGCGGCGGCAGCGCTTCGTCGGCGACGGCCTCTATGAGCGCGTCGAACTGCGCTATTTCGGCATCGAGCCGACATCGATCCGGCTGCGCCTGGCGGTTGGCACCGACTTCGCCGACCTGTTCGAGATCAAGGAGTCCGGCCGCGACCGCACCCCGGACATCACCCGCCAGGACGGACGGGGCGCCTCGGCACTCGGGTTCCACTACCGCAACGGCAGCTACGCCGCCTCGGTGAGCGTCGAAGCCGACCCACCTCCCGACCTGGTCGACGGCGATGCCCTGGTATGGAACCTGCGCCTCGAGCGGGGACAGAAGTGGAGCTGTGAGTTGCGTGTGCCGCTGTGGTGCGGCGGGGAGGACCGCCGGCCCGTGGTGCGCGGGTTCGGCGAGACGTTCGATCATGGGCCGGAGGACCCGTCGACGCGGTGGGCGGCGGAGAAGCCGCGTCTGCACGCGGAGGCGGATCTGTTGCGCGACGTCTACCACAGGTCGGCGATCGATCTGGTGTCCATGCGGCTCGAGAAGACCATCGCTGGCGAATCGGTCGTCCTCTTCTCCGCGGGTCTGCCGTGGTTTCTGACCACCTTCGGCCGCGACACGCTGGTCACGGCGTACCAGACCATGACCTGCGGCTCGGAGGTTGCCCGGGGAGCACTCATCGTGCTGGCCGACCACCAGGCCAGAGTGTTCGACGACTTCACCGACCAGGAGCCGGGCAAGATCCTGCACGAGTACCGCTCGGGTGAGCTCAGCCAGCTGGGCATCAAGCCCTACCGTCCCTACTACGGTGCCGCCGACACCACGCCACTCTGGCTGATCCTCCTGTCCGAATACTGGCGATGGACCCGGGACGCCGAGCTGGTGTGCCGGCTGCGCGAGAACGCCGAGGCCGCGCTGCGGTGGATCGACCGTCACGGTGATCGCGATGGCGACGGCTACGTCGAGTACGCCACCCGCTCCACCCAGGGCCTCGGCAACCAGTGCTGGCGAGACTCCCCCGACGGTGTGCAGTACGCCGACGGGACGATTCCCGTCCTGCCGATCGCCACCTGTGAGACACAGGGCTACACCTATGACGCGAAACTGCGCATGGCGGAACTGGCCGACGGGCCATGGCACGACCCCTCGATGGCCCACCGCCTGCGCGCCGAGGCCGCAGGCCTGCGCGAGAGGTTCAACCGGGACTACTGGATCCCCGAACGGGGCGGCTACTACGCCGTCGGCCTGGACGGCGACAAACGGCCCATCGACTCGATGACCTCGAACATGGGTCACCTGCTGTGGAGCGGCATCGTCCCCGAGGATCGAGCCGGACAGGTCGCGCGACAGCTCATGTCTCCGGAGATGTTCTCGGGATGGGGCGTACGCACCCTGTCGGCCCTGGACATCGGCTACAACCCGATCGGCTACCACGTCGGCACGGTGTGGCCGCACGACAACTCCATCATCGCCGCGGGGCTGGCCCGTTACGGCTACCGGAAGGAAGCGAACCGGATCGCGATGGCGATGCTGGAGGCCTCCCGGGACTCCGATCACCGGCTGCCCGAGGCGCTCTCCGGCTACGACCGGTCCTTCGGTCGCCAGCCCGTGCCGTACCCCACCGCCTGCAACCCGCAGGCCTGGGCCAGCGGGGCGCCCCTGCTGTTTCTGCGCACGATGCTCGGCCTCGAGCCGGGCGAGGACGGGCTCCTCGCCGACGCCCACGTCCCCGACGAACTCGGACGGGTCGGCATGCACCGTGTGGCGGTGGCCGGCCGACACTGGAGTGTCGATGCCACCGGTTCCCACTGCCGCGTCTCGCCCGCAGACTAGGGCCGCGTCGGGTCGGTCCGCTCGTCTCGGCAAACCGGTAGCCATGACCGGTACGGGGTAGAACAGCGACATGAGCAGTCCCCGCGCGGTGGTGATCGGCCAGCTCGCCCGCGATCTCGTCCTCGAGATCGACCACTGGCCGGAGGTCGGCCAGGCGGCCGACGTCCGGGGGCGGCGCGAGATGCTGGGCGGCAAAGGCGCCAACCAGGCGGTAGCGCTCGTTCAGCTCGGCGTGACGGTGGCGCTGGTCGCCGTGGCGGGCGACGACGACATCGGCGACCATCTGCTCGCGCAGGCCACCCGGGACGGGGTGGACGTCACTCAGGTGGCCCGCCGGCCCGACACCTCCACCGGGCTGATCGTGGAGGCGCTCGACGGAGCCGGGCGGTGGCGGTACCTGCAACACCTGCCCGACGAGGTACTCCTCACCGCGGCCGACGTCGAAGCCTCCGCGGAGCTGCTGTGCGCCGCGGACGCCGTACTCGTGCAGTTGCAGCAGCCGCCCGTGGCGGCCCTCACCGCCGCGCGTCTGGCCCACGACGCTGGTCGGCTTGTGGTGCTGGACGGTGCACCGGCCAACGACAGCGACGGCCCGGCGTTGCTAGCCGCGGCCGATGTCGTCCGCGGCGACGCGCACGAAGCACGCTTGTGGACGGCAGCGCCGACCGACGACATCGACCGGCTGCTGACCGCCGCCGGCGACATCCTGGCGGCCGGGCCGCGGCTGCTCGCCTTCGGCGTGGACGCCGGGAACCTCTTCGTCTGGCGCGACCAGCAGTGGGGCGACGGGCACCTGCTCGTCCCGCTGGCCGATCAGAAGGTGGTGGACACCACCGGAGCCGGCGACGCTCTCGTCGCCGCGCTGACCGCGGCGCTACTGCGTGGCGACCCGCCCCCGGTCGCCGCCCGATACGCCGTCGCCGCGGCCGGGGCAACCGTCCGATATCCCGGCGGGCGGCCGAACCTGACGGCAGACGCGCTTCGGGCCGCCCGTGCACCCCTACTCGGGGCCTGATCCTGGTGCTACGCGGACGTGCGCGCGTTCTCCCTGCTTGCCGATGAGGCTGAGGAACTCGACGGGACCGGAGCTGGTGGACCCGAACCAGTGCGGGGTTCGGGTGTCGAACTCCGCGGCCTCCCCCGGTTTGAGGATGAGATGGTGCTCGCCGAGGACCAGGCGCAGCGTGCCGTTGAGGACGTAGACCCAGTCGTAGCCCTCGTGGGTGCGCAGGTCGGGTTCGCGGTCGTCGGCCCCGGTCGGGAGGACGAACTTGTAGGCCTGGATGCCTCCGGGCCTACGGGTCAGGGGCAGGATGGTCGACCCGTCGCCGCCGGCGATGGGCCGCAGGTTGATGCGGGGGTCGCCGGTTGGTGGCGCGTCGACGAGCTCGTCGAGAGTGACGCCGTAGGCGCGAGCGAGCGGGAGTAGCTGCTCGAGGGTGGGGCGTCGCAGGCCCGCCTCGAGCCTGGACAGCGTGCTGGCGGAGATGCCGGTCTCCTCCGCGAGGTCGGTGAGCGTGAGGCCGCGGCGGAGCCGCAGGTGCTTCAGCCTCGGCCCGACAGCGTCGAGCGTGCGGTCCAGGTCGTTGCCCATACCCCCATTTTGCCATTTGGCAAGAAGTTTTGCGTAT
Source organism: Micromonospora sp. NPDC005163 (assembly GCF_053599835.1). NCBI lineage: Bacteria > Bacillati > Actinomycetota > Actinomycetes > Micromonosporales > Micromonosporaceae > Micromonospora > Micromonospora sp. NPDC005163. Next base: position 81,979 of record NZ_JBSFYP010000012.1, on the reverse strand, counting down.
CGCTCGACTGCCGGCCACAGTCGTCAAGGACACGCGAAGACGGTGAAGGGGTGGCCCGATGACGCACGGATTCGACAAGGACTACTGGGAGCGGCACTGGCACCAGGCGCACCGGGACGGACCCGCGGTGATGGCCGGGAGTACGCCGCAGCCGTACCTGGCCCGCGAGACCAGCAGCCTGGTCCCGGGCACGGCGCTGGATGCCGGGTGCGGCACCGGCGCCGGCGCGATGTGGCTCGCCTCGCACGGCTGGCATGTCACCGCGGTCGACATCGCCCCCGAAGCCCTCGCCCGCGCCGCCGAGCGCGCGGCGAACAGCGAGGTGTCCGAGCGCGTGCAGTGGGTTGAAGCGGACCTGACCGTCTGGGACCCGGGCGTGCGGTTCGATCTGGTCACGACGCACTACGCGCACCCGGCGATGCCGCAACTGGCCTTCTACGACCGCCTCTCTGCATGGGTGGCGCCCGGCGGCACCCTGCTGATCGTCGGGCACCTGCACACCCCGGGAGCCACCGGGCACGGGCACCACCCTCCCGCCGAGGCATCGGTCACCCTCGCGGACATCACCGCGGGCCTGGACAGCACCGCGTGGGACATCACCACCGCCGAGGAGCACGTCCGCACGGTCACCGGCTCTGGCGGCCACGCGGGTCCGCTGCACGACGTCGTCGTGCGCGCCACACGACGCCCCTGATCAACACCGCGTCCTCGATGCGGGAACGTCGCACCCCGAATCGGTCCGTGGGCGCCGTCCCGGCGCCATCTCGGCGAGCAGGCAACATGCCGTATCCCGGTGACTTATGGTGAAAAGCCGGCGCGGCCCCTGTCGTCCGAGGTGGTGCGACGCGGGCGTCCAGATCAGGACCGTAGACCTTTCACGTTGTTCAGCCGAAGGACGGACCGATGACCGAGAGAACGTCACGGTGCCGCGTGCCGACGGCTCGGAACCACTGTCCGGCCGTTCAGGCCCGGTCGCACCGCTGAGATGGACTGGGCCGGATGGGGTTTGTTCGGGCTGGTCGCCACCGCGGTGCTCACCGCGGCGCTGACCACTGCCCAACTGGCCGGCCTCACCCGCCTCGACTTTCCGCTGGTCCTCGGGACCCTCGTCACCGAGGATCCCGACCGGGCCCGGGTCGTCGGCTTCTTTATCCACCTCTGCGCCGGTCAGGGCTTCGCCCTCGGCTATGCGGCCACGTTCGCCCTGCTGCACCGCGCCACCTGGTGGATCGGGGCGCTGCTCGGGACCATCCACGTCGGGATCGCGCTGACGGTGCTCCTGCCGCTGCTTCCGGGCGTACACCCGCGCATGGCCTCCCAGCGGGCGGGCCTGACCAGCACGGCCGTGCTGGAGCCGCCCGGCCTGTTCGCCGTCAACTACGGCATCCAGACTCCCGCGGTCGTGGCCGCCGTCCACGTGCTCTACGGGGTGGTCCTCGGGCTGCTCCTACAGGCCGATTGACCCGCGCCGCACGACCCGTCCGGCGGCGATCTCCATGACCGGCGCGAACGACACGAACTGTCCCCGGGACCCGGCGCCGATCAGCGACTACGGGCTGCTCGGTGACACGCGCACCGCTGCCCTCGTCGCCGGTGACGGCGGGATCGACTGGCTCTGCGTGCCTCGCTTCGACGGCGAGCCCCTGTTCGGCAGGCTGATCGGGGGCGCCGACGCGGGAAGGTTCCGGGTCGGCCCGGCCGGGCCGGCCACGGTCGTCGAACGGCGCTACCGGCAGTACACCGCCACCCTGGAGACGACATGGGCGGTGGGCAGCGGCCGGCTCACCCTCACCGAGGCCATGGTGACCGAGGTCAGCGGCCGCCTGCTGCCCACGACACTGATCGTGCGGCGTCTGTCGGCCGCTGACGCGGCGGTCGACGCCGTCATCGAGTTCGATCCCCGCTTCGGTGTACGGCACCGTCGGCCCCGGATCCAGCGTCGGCGCGAGGCCCTGGTGTGTGAGTGGGGGTCCCTCGCGGTCTCGCTGGGCAGCACACCCGGGCTCACCATCGAACCAGGCCGGCCTACCCGGATCAGGGTCACGCCGGGCCGTCCGGTCACACTCGTGCTGGCCGTGGCCCATCGCGAACCGCTGATCCACGTCGAGCCGGCATCGGCCTGGGACCTGCTGAGCGAGGACGAAGACCGCTGGCGGTCCTGGACGGCCGACATCGACGGGTCACTGCCTTTCCGGGAACACGTCGTACGAAGTCTGTTGACCCTGCGGCTGCTGACGTACTCGCCCTCGGGGGCCCCGGTGGCCGCACCCACAACGTCTCTGCCCGAGAATCCCGGCGGGATACGGAACTGGGACTACCGCTATGTCTGGCCCCGGGACGCCAGCATCGGCGTCAGTGCCTTCCTCAGCGTGGGCAAACCCGACGAGGCCCACGGTTTCCTCGCGTGGCTGCTGCACGCCAGCCGGCTGGAGCGGCCACGCCTGCCGGCGGTGCTCACCCTGCACGGGCGCCACGTGCCGGCGGAACGGGACCTGGCCGGCTGGCCCGGCTACCTCGGCAGCGTCCCGGTACGGATCGGCAACGGCGCCGCCGGGCAACACCAGCTCGACGGTTACGGCTGGGTGACCGACGCCGCCTGGGCGTTCGCACAGGCAGGGCAGAGGCTCTCCAGCGAGACGTGGCGGGCGGTGCGCGGCTTCGCCGACGTGGTGGCCCGTTGCTGGCAGGATCCCGACGCCGGCATCTGGGAGGTCCGCGAACCTGCCCAACACGTCCATTCCAAGCTCATGGGCTGGCTCGCGCTGGACCGCGCGCTGCGCATCGCCGACACGCACGCCCTGCCGGACCGCCAACGTCGACGCTGGCAGAAGGCACGAGACGCCATCGCCGCCGAGGTCCGGGCATCCGGCTTCGACCCCACGGCGGGCAGCTACATGCGCAGATACGGCTCGGAGGACCTCGACGCGGCCCTGCTCGTCCTGCCGCTGCTGAACATGGACAGCGTCGAGTCACCCCACGTGCAGGGCACCATCGACGCCATTCGGGACCAACTCTCCGCCGGCGGCCCGCTGCTCTACCGCTATCCGCCGGGGTCTGACGGCTTTCCGGGCACCGAAGGCGCGTTCCTGCCCTGCTCGTTCTGGCTGGTTCAAGCCCTCGCCCGCACCGGGCGCCGCACCGAGGCGGTCGAGTTGTTCGAGACCATGCTCGGCTACGCCAGCCCACTGGGCCTCTATCCCGAAGAGCTGGACCCGGCGACCGGTACCCATCTTGGCAACTACCCCCAGACGCTGACCCACGCCGCGCTCGTCCAAGCCGCACTCGCCATCCGGGACGCCCCCAACAGCCATCTACCGCTTTGAGGGTTTTGCCTCGCTGTGCTGCTGACATCTGCTGAAAAGTCTGCACCGTTGGTTCAACGATACCGTTCAAGGCATGACTGCTGGCATCACAGACGCCGTCCACGCCGTCGACGCTTCTTCCGTCATGGCGTTGTTTCCGGCCAGACCACGGCTGCTCGCCCTGGGTGAGCCGACCCACGGCGCGGGAGGTCTGCTCGACCTGCGGAACGATCTTTTCCGGCAACTCGTCGAGCAGGAGGGCTACCGGACGGTCGCCATCGAGAGCGACTGCGTGATGGGCCTGATCGTGGACGACTACGTCACCTCGGGCACGGGCACCCTCGACGAGGCCATGGAGCGCGGCTTCAGCCACGAGTGGGGCGCCTTCGCGGGCAACCGGGAGCTGGTGCGCTGGATGCGCGCGTACAACGACGGCCGGCCCGTGGCAGAGCGGTTGCGCTTCGCCGGTTTCGACGGCCCGCTGGAGATCACCGGCGCCGCGAGCCCCCGGCAGGCGCTCACCGCACTCCACGCCTACGTCACCACCTGGGTCGACGCCGACCTTCTTCCCTGCACCGCGGAGACGCTCGACCGCCTGCTCGGCGCCGACGACCGGTGGACCAACCCCGCCGCGATGATGGACCCGTCCCAGTCCGTGGGGCGGACGCCCGACGCCGAACAGCTGCGGCTGCTCACCGACGAGCTCGTCGCGCTGCTCGACGCGCAGACGCCCCACCTGATCGCGGCGTCCGCACGCGAGGACTGGCACCGGGCACGCCTGTACGCGCGCACCGCCATCGGCCTGCTGCGCTACCACTTCGCGATGGCCGACACGTCACCCAGCCGCATGGCGAGGCTGCTCGGCGTACGGGATTCCATGATGGCCGCCAACCTGCTCGCCATCTCCGAGCGGGGCCCGGCGCTGGTGAACGCCCACAACGGCCACCTTCAGCGGGACAGGAGCAGCATGCGGATGGGCGACCTGCCGGTCCAATGGTGGGGCGCCGGCGCGATCGTCGACGCCCACCTGGGCCAGGGGTACGCCTTCCTCGCCACAGCACTCGGCACGATCCGCCACCATGGCGTGGACTCCCCGCCCCCGGACACCATCGAGGGACTGCTGTACGCGCTGCCGGAGGACCGTCACGTCGTCGACGCCGGCCGACTGGCCTCCGCCCTCGCCACGGTGACGCCCGCTGCCCGGGTGTCCCCCTGGTTCGGCTACTCCCCGCTCGACCCGGCCCACGTGGCCAGCACCGACGGGATCGTCTTCGTCAAGGACGCCTGACGGAGCAGGGCTCGGCGGCGGCGTCCAACGTCGACTACTGGTGCGCGCGCCGCCCCGACGACCGCGGCCCGGAAGGCGACGGGTTGTCGGACAGGCGCGCTAGCATCGCCGCGATCGCCAAGAGGGTGGGAGGACGCCATGGCCCGGGACGACGCCGCGACGTTTGTCGACAGGGACCTGCGGGGTGCGCGGTTCACCAGGTCGACGCTGGCCGGCGCCGTGATGCGCGGCGTCGACGTGCGGGGGCTCGACATCGATGCGCCGTGGCTGGCCGACGGTGCGCTCCTGGTCAACGGTGTCGACGTCGCGCCGCTCGTCGAGGCGGAACTCAACCGGCGGTTCCCCGGGCGCGAGCTGAGGCAGGCCACGGACCCGACCAGCCTCCGCGCGGCGTGGGCGGCGACCGAACGGGCCTGGGCGGCCGCAGTCGACCGGGTGATGTCCATGCCCGAGGGTGCCGCCGACGTCTCGATCGGCGGCGAGTGGTCGTTCGCGCAGACGTTGCGCCATCTCGCGTTCGCCACCGACGCGTGGCTGGGCAAGGCGATCCTGCGCCTGCCGCAGCCCTTCCACCCGCTCGGCCAGCCGCACGTCGAGTACGAGACCGACGGCTTCGACATGTCGGTGTTCTCGACGGAGCAGCCGACGTTCGCAGAGCTCCTCGAGGTGCGTGCCGAGCGGCAGGCCAGCGTTCGGGACTTCCTCGCGACCATCACTCCGGAACTGCTCGCCGAACCTCGCCCCACCGCATGGTCACCCGACCACCAGGAGCCGGTCCTGCACTGCCTTCACGTGATCATCGACGAGGAGTGGGAACACCTCCGCTTCGCGCTGCGTGACCTCGACGCGCAGGACCACGACCCCGGGTCCACGCGCGTCCTCGCATGACCTTGCACTGAGCCGGCGCAGTCGAGCCGGCGCAGCCGAGCCGGCGCAGCCGAGCCGGTGCGGGCGAGCCGGTGCGGGCGACCTCCGACAGTTTCAGGCCTGGGGCGTGTTCTCAGAGGTGCTCCGGCGGGCCGTCCAACCGGACGCAGCAGGCCCCGGGACGCGGCGCGAGCCGGGGCAACAGGTCGGTGCGTCCCGCGCCGTCGATCATGCCGGTGAGGAACGCGTGGTTGAGGCCGCACACCAGGGCGGTCTGCCGGGTGGCGAGGGCGTGGAACGGGCAGTTGCGCAGCAGCACATGGTCGCTGAGCGTCTCGGGTTCGAAGCCGAGTCCGGCGAGCACGGGGATGAGGTCCTCGCCGGAGTCGCGTACCCGTGCTCCGATGTCCCGGCCGCGTCGCCGTGCGTGCCGTCGCGCCGCCTCGGGGGCGTCGTGCGGGTCGTCGGCGACCGCGTCGGCGAGGATCTCGGCGATGAGCTCGTAGCGTCGCTCGGGAACGGTGATCGCCACGCCGTCGCCGGCCGCCTCGTAGACCTTCGGCGTCCGGCCGCGGCCCCGGGGCTGGTCGGTCGGCGCCTGATAGTGGGCCCGCAGCAGACCGGACTCGACGAGCTTGTCGAGGTGGAACGCGGTGAGGTTGCGGGACATGCCGTGCGCCTCGGCCGCCTCCTCCCGGGTGACGGGGTGGTCGGCCCGGTACACGTAGTCGTACAGCGCCCGTCGGGACCGGTCGACGAGCGAGGCCATCGCGCTCCAGCGCTCGCCCGTGCTCACAGCGCCGAGATTATCACCAGCGAAGGCTATTGAAATTCCTGCCGCGCTGGGGGAGCATGATCGATAACACCAATGAGCGTTGGTGAAAATATCCAGCTTCGCCTTCGACCTTCCGCAAGGCTGACCGTCGCCGGTCACCTCGGCGGCGAACTGGTCCACCGGTACGGCGTGCACGTCGCCGACGAGACCATCCGGGCGCAGGGCCACAACAGCACAGACAAGGAGAACTCCTGATGGGCATCGCCGCACTCGGCACCTGGATCACGCACGGCTCCCCGACTGGTCCCGACCGCGCCCGCGGCCCTCGGCGTGGGAGGTCGCTGAGGTGAGTGTCACCGCCCTTCGGGTGCAGCACGAGCGTCCCCGCCGCGACCCGGCCGCCGCCGAACGGGCGGCGGCGGAGTTCCTGACCGCGCTCGGCGTCGACCTGTCCGCCAACGGGCTCGCCGACACCCCGGGCCGGATGGCCCGCGCCTACGCCGAGCTGCTCACCCCGCGCGAGTTCCAGCTGACCACCTTCGACAACAACGAAGGCTACGACGAGCTGGTGCTGGCCCGGGCCATCCCGATCCGGTCGGTCTGCGAACACCACCTGCTGCCGTTCGTCGGCGTCGCGCACGTCGGCTACCTGCCCGGCGAACGCATCCTGGGACTGTCCAAACTGGCCCGGGTGGTCGAACTGTTCGCCCACGGCCCGCAGGTCCAGGAACGCCTGACCAAACAGATCGCCGACTGGCTGACCAGCCAACTGCGCCCGCGCGGCGTCGGTGTGGTCATCGAAGCCGAACACCTGTGCATGACGCTGCGCGGCGTCCGGGCCGTGGGCAGCAGCACCATCACCTCCACCCTGCTCGGCACCCTGCGCGACGACCACCGCTCGCGCGCCGAGTTCTTCACCCTGACCGGAATCGGCCACCGCTGATCGACGCACCTCGAAAGGAGCTGGACCGATGTCGAAGACCGGCACGTTCGTAATCGTGGGAGCCGGGCTCGCCGCCGCGCGGGCAGCGCAGACGCTGCGGGAGGAGGGCTTCGACGGCGGGATCGTCGTGATCGGCGACGAGTCGGAGCGACCGTACGAGCGGCCGCCACTGTCCAAGGGTCTGCTGACCGGCGGCGCCGAACCCGACAGCGTGTACGTGCACGACGCCGGGTGGTACGCGGAGCACGACGTCGACCTGCGCACCGCCGTGCGTGCCGTCGCCGTCGATCGCTCCGACGGGCAGGTCCAGCTCGCCGACGGCCAGCGGATCCGCTACGACAAGCTGCTGCTGGCGACCGGCTCCAGACCCCGCGACCTCGCGGCACCCGGCGTCCACCTGGACGGGGTGCTGCGGCTGCGCACCCTCGCCGACAGCCGTCGAATCGCCGCGGCGCTGGTGGACGGCGCGCACGTCGTGATCATCGGAGCGGGGTGGATCGGCCTGGAGGTCGCCGCCGCCGCCCGGCAGCGCGGCGCCACCGTCGACATCGTCGAAACGGCCGCGCTGCCGTTGCGCCGGGTGCTCGGCGACGAGATCGCCCGGGTGTTCGCCGACCTGCACCGGGACCACGGCGTCACCTTTCACTTCGGCGCCGAGGTCCGTGAGATCCGCGGCACCGGTCGCGTCTCCTCGGTCCTGCTGGCCGACGGCACCGAGTTGCCCGCCGACGCCGTGGTGGTGGCCGTGGGCGTACAGCCGAACACTGAGCTGGCGACAGCGGCCGGCCTCACCGTCGAGAACGGAATCGTCGTCGACGCGTCCCTGCGCACCGCCGACCCGGAGATCTACGCCGCCGGTGACGTCGCCAACGCCTACCATCCCGTGCTGCGCCGGCGCCTGCGCGTCGAGCACTGGGCCAACGCACTCCACGGCGGCGCCGCGGCGGCCCGCGCCATGCTGGGGCAGCCCGTCAGCTACGACGACCTGCCCTACTTCTACACCGACCAGTACGACCTGGGAATGGAGTACGTCGGACACGCCCCGCCCGAGGCGTTCGACCGGGTCGTCGTCCGGGGCGACGTCGCCAAGCGCGAGTTCATCGCCTTCTGGACCGCCGGCGGGCGGGTGCTCGCCGGCATGAACGTCAACGTGTGGGACGTCGGCCCGTCGATTCGGCGGCTCGTCGCGACAGCCCAGCCGGTCGACCTCGACCGACTGGCCGACCCCGCCGTGCCGCTCGACGAGCTGCAGCCGCCCTCGGCACCCGGGACGCAGCTCGGATAGGCGGCGTTGAGAACGTGCACGACGCTCCGGGTTGGCGTGGTCGGCCTCCTTCTAGCGGACAATCAGCGTCGCGGTGGCCTGGTGGACCAGCGAGCCGCTGGTGCCGGTGATGACCATCGCGAACGTGCCGCGCGGGGTCCGGCTGGCGGTGTTCACCCGCAGGGTGGAGGCGCCGGCGGCGCCGACGGGGTTCGGCGTGAAGCTGGCCGACGAGACGGTTGGCAGCCCGGTTACCGACAATGCCACGGTGCCAGCGAATCCGCCGATCGTCGAGGTCGACACGGCGTAGGTGGCGGTCTGGCCCCGCTGCACCGTCGCCGCCGACGGCGAGACAGTAAGCGAGAAGTCCGGTGCCGGGGTGACCACCAGCGTGATCCCGGTGGAGTGGCTCTTCGAGCTGCTCGTACCCGTCACCGTCAAGGCGTACGTCCCTGGCGGCGCCGACCCCGACGTCGCGATGCGCAGGCTCGCGCTGCCCGGTCTGACGACGACCGACGGCGAGAAGGATCCCGTGCCGACCGAGGCCGGCAGGCCGCTCAGGCTCAGCCCGACTGTGCCGGTGAACCCGTTCAGGCCGGTGACGCCGATCGTGTAACCGGTGCTGCCGCCCGCGACGACGCCGGCGGAGGTCGGCGCGGCGACGAGGCCGAAGTCGGGCGGCGGGCTCACCACCAGCAGCATCACCGCCGTCCGGCTCAGTCCGCCGCTGGTGGCGGTGAGGGTCAGTGGGTAGGTCCCGGCCGCGATCGTGGACGCCGTGGTGACGGCCACCTGGGCGGAGCCCGTTCCACCCGCGATGACGGCCGGGGTGATCGTCCAGGTGGCCGGTGTGCCGGAGAGGCCGCCGAGCGCGAGCGCCACGTCCCCGGCGAAGCCGTGCACGCCCGAGACGGCGACGGTGTACGTGACCGTGCCGCCCGGGACGGTCGTCGCTTCGGGAGGCGACGCCGCCACGTTGAAGTCGGGCGCCGTGGCGAGCCACTGGTAGGCGGCGAGCGCGTCCACCCTGCCGTGCCCGTACGTGTTGTCCGGTCCGGGCTTCCCCAGATCCACCGCGGCGCTCTCCAGCGCGCTCTGCTGGCGGTCCGCGCCGAGGTCGGGGAACGCGCCGAGCAGCAGGGCGAGCACCCCGGCGACGTGCGGCGCGGCCAGCGACGTGCCGGACACGTCACGATAGCCGCCGTACAGGTCGGTGGTCCGAACGCCGACGCCGGGCGCGCTGAGCCGCGGCGCGATCGCCTGGGCACACGCGGACGGGCCGCGACTGCTCGATGGGTCGATGACCCCGCCGTCGTCGACGGCGCCCACCGAGAGGGCCTCCGGGTTGTTGGCCGGGCTGAGCACGGTGGAGGGATCGGGCCCGTAGTTGCCGGCGGAGAAGACCGGCAGGATGCCGGCCGCCCGCAGGTTGCGCAGGTCCGGCTGGAAGTCGAGATTGCACCCGCCGATGCTGCCGCTCCAGGAGTTGTTGACCACGTCGGGTGCGTCCGGCGTGGCCGGGTTGCCGTCGGGGTCGAGCAGCCACTGGAAGCCCAGATGGATCCGCGAGGTGGTGGTGCTGCCGTGGTCGTTGAAGATCTTGACGGCGATCCACTTCGCGCCCGGCGCGACGCCGATCGACGTGCCCCCCGCGGAACCTCCGACCAGCACGCCCATCGTCGCCGTCCCGTGCCCGTTGACGTCGGTCGGCGTCGCCGGGTGTTCGCCGTTCGGGTCGTACCAGCTGTTGCTGCCGCCGCGCCAGCTCGCGGTGAGTTCCGCATGGCTGCCGTCCACTCCGGTGTCCATCGTCGCCACCACCGTTCCCTGGCCGGTGAGGCCGAGGCTCCACAGCGCCGGGGCGTTGACCGCGGCGATGTTCGGCTCCACGGGGGCGGCTGTGGTCGACGGGCCGGCCGTCGACGGCGGGGCCTGGACCGCACGGTCGGGGCGGATCTCGCGCACGTCGGGCCGTGCCGCGAGTTCGGCGATCACCGACGGCTGGGCGACTATCGCGACCGCGTTGACCACCCACAGGGGCAGCACGTCGGCCACCAGGCCCTGCCCGCGTCGCCGGGCGAGCAGGCCGAGCATGCCGGTCTGATCGGCGCCCGCCCGAGCGCGCAGGGCACGTACGAGCGCGACCGTGCGCCGGTGGCGGCTCGGCGCCACGACCGTGTTCGGGTCGACCTGGGACCTGAGCACGACGATGGCCCGCACCATGCCGGCACGTTCCGCGGAGGCCGTCGGGCCGGCATCGGCGGACGCCGTCCCGGCTCTGGGGCTCGCCGTCCCGGAGGCCATCAAGGCCACGGCGAGAGCGGCGGCGACAACGGTTCGCCTCATCGGGCATCCTCCCGGATCCTCTGCGCAACTTCGCCGGTGGGCATGGCTGCCGGCCGGCGGTGCCGCACGGCCGTCAGGCGCCAGCCGGCGAGCACCGCCAGTAGGCCGAGCACGGCGGCCGCGGCAGCGTTGGCGATCGGAGCGAGCCGGTCGCGGGACGGCGGCGGCGCGGCCGCCGGTGCGGATACCGACCATTGGAGGGGCACCGTCAGGCGCGCTCCGCCGCGGTGGATCACCGCTGTGACCTGTACGAGTCCGGGTCCGGACAGGTTGCCGATGCCGAAGTACCGGCCCGGCTCGATCTCGCGCAGGGGCACGGCGGTTGATCCGCGGTCGAACTCGACGGTGACGTCCTCGATTTCCGCCGGTGGTGGGCGGCGCGAGCTCGCGGCGAGAACCGTGAACCCGTTGGTGCCGGGCTGATTGGGGGTGACCGTCACCGAGACCACGACGTCGCCGACGGATCCGTTCCGCGTGACGGCGGTGGGGGCGCCGGCGTCGAGGGCCGTGGACTGCCTCGGCGGAGGCGTCTCGACCAGCGCTCCCGCCAGGAGCAGGAGCACGACACCCGCCGTGGCCTCGGCCGCGAGGAGCCGTCGCGACGGCGGTGCGGCGAGCCGGGCCGCTGTCCGCCCGTGCAGTCGGAGGGCGCTGGCCAGGCCGAGGCCGCCCGCCACCGACAGCAGCACGCCCTTGGCGATCAGCAGCCGGCTGTACGTCGTGTCGACCAGCGCGCGCACCGACTCGACCTCGCGCCCGGCGCTGTAGAGTCCGGTCGCCACGACCAGCGCCACGCAGACGGCGGCCAGCACCGTGAAGCGGTGACCGACGGCCTTCAGCAGGTCGCCCCGGCCGGCGGCCGGTCCACCGCGGCGGGCGAGCACCACCGCCAGCGTGACAACGCCGCCCAGCCACAGGCAGGCGGTCAGGGCGTGCACGGCGATCGCGGCGACTGCCACGGTTCGCGTGGCCCCGACCGATGCGGCGTGGCCGCCGAGTGCCTCGACCGTCACGGCGACCGACCCGAGCAACCCGACGGCCACCCACGGTGCCGGGCCGCGAAGGTGCGGCCCTCGGGCCGGGGATCGCAGGGCGGCGGCGACGGCGGCAAGGGCGAGCAGCATCGCCTCACGGGCCAGCCAGAGGTTGCCCCAGCGGGTGCCGGACAGCAGGGTGGCGGCCGTCGAGAAGCCGAGCGGACCCGACCGGTACGTCTGGGCGACCAGGTCGGCACCGCCGACGACCGCCGCCAGCCCGCCCGCGCCGGCCGCGAGCGTGAGCGCCCGCCGACGCGCCTCGTCGACGGCAACGCGGATCGGCTCAGCCGCCGCTGCGCCGACGGGGCGGAGCACGACCGCGGCGACTGCCAGTCCGCCGATCAGCCCGGCGAGCAGGCACAGGCCGAGCCACCGGCGGACGATGTCCGGTGGCGGCGTGCCGTCCCGGAATTCGGCGGCCTGCAGCGCCGGCGCACCGGGCGACGGGCTCCCGACCGTGAAGATCACGACCCCGTCCGTGGTGTGCCCGTCGTCCTCTGCGAGGACGCGCCAGGCGATGCCGTACGTCCCTGGTGCGAGCGTTGGCAGCTCGAGCACGAGCTGGCGAGCGCCCCGGCGGTCGGTCGCGATACGAGTACCCTCGACGGCCCGCCCGGTGCTGTCGAGCAGCGACGCGGCGCTGAACTCGGGCGAGATGTCCTCGCTGAAGCGCAGCAGCGCGACACGGGGCACCGCGGTGACGGTCGTGCCGTTGGCGGGCTGCGACTCGACCAGCACCGCGTGGGCGGCCGCGGGCCGCGCCGGCAGGAGGACGAGCAGGAGCGCACCGGCTGTGCCGAGCAGCCGCAACCAGATGCGGGCATCCGGCCGGCGGGCCGGGTCAGCGGACCGCGACATGCTCCACCTGCGCATTGCCCAGCAGCACGCTGACCCTGCCGCCGCGATGGATCCAGTTTCCGGGGTTCTCGAACACCAGGTAGTAGGTCACGCCGGTCCGGTACGCGCCGGTGTGGGAATGGTTCATCAGCAGCTCGTGGGCCACGAGACCGGTCCGCTCGTCCACCACGGCCGGTGGGGTGCCCGCGTCGTGCAGGGTGTTGGCCAGTTCCGGGTCGACGATCGTGAAACGCAGGTCGACCAGTCCTCCCCCACCGGTGACCGCCACCCGGGTGATCCGAACGCCGCTGCGCTGGCCGAGACTGTCGGCGTCCACGACCGGCCGCGCCCAGGCCGCCGGGACGGGGTTGTCGGCGGTCTTCGCGTCGTCCGTCGAGGCGCGCCAGGCCGACAGGGCGAACGCGGTCAGCGCGATCGCCAGGACGAAGCCGGTGAGCCCCCCGGCGAGGCGCGCGTGCCGCCCGCCCCAGCGCCACCGGCCCCTTCCCGCAACCGGGGTGCCGCCCCGATCGAGTGGATCGCTCATGGCCGTACCTCACCTCAATGGTGGATGAAAGTCAGCATCCCGCCGCCGGTCGCCGGGGTCGGGCCGGTGCCGGTCTGCACGCCGTTGGTGAGGTGCTGCTGGCGGTTGTACAGCGGGAATCCGTGTGGGCTCGGTCCGGACCCGGCCGGCATCGTGGCGATCGCGTCCTCGGTCGCGCCAGCCGGGATCGTCTCGGCGTTCGCGTCGAAGGGGACGTTCAGCGGCCGGGCGTCGCGGGCGAGCACCCGCTCGTGCATGCCGAGCAGCAGCATCGTCGTGTTGTCGTAGCCGGCGTTCAGATAGCGCAGCAGCACGCGTTGTCCGGCTGCCGCCGTGATGCCCGGTGCCGTGTCCGGGTAGGCCCTGCCGTTGATGAGCCAGTACGTCGCCCGGTAGGCGTGCATGTCGAAGGTCGCGGGTGCGGCGTTGAAGGCGGGGTCGATGGCGCTCAGGACGAGCAGGGCCTCCACGTCGTACGCGGTCGTCGTGGAGTTGTAGGCCTGGTTGGGCGTCGCCGGCCGGACAACGAGCGCACCGGAGAGCCCCATCGCCGCCTGGCGTCCGGCATCGCCGCCGCTGCCGTACAGGTAGGTGCCGGGCGCGTTGGCCGTGAAGGTACGGGTGACCGTCGCGCCGACGGCGGCGTCGGCCGGTCCCGCGTTGAAGGCGATGCCCGGGATCTCGAACGAGAGCGGGTGGCCGGCGGGGAGGTTGTTGGTGACCGCGAGCGTGACGGTGTCCCCGACGTTGACGGTCAGGGGCGGCCCCGGCAGGACCGGCGTGACGCCGGCACAGTTCCCCGGCGTTGCCGTCGTGCCGAAGCCCCAGATCGGGACGTTCACTCCACCGGCCAGGGTGACGCTACCGGCCTTCGCGCACACGTTGATGGATACCGGTGCGGCCGAGACGCTCGGGCTGCCAACCCCGAGCCCGGCGGCGATCAGGACCAGGACGAGCAGACTCCTGGTCGTCGTCTTCCACGCATGTGCGCGCATCGCCGATCTCTCCTTAACCTCGCGGCCGGTCATGGCGCGTCGTAGGTGAGGGCCATGAGGTTGCCCCACGTCGAGAAGGGGGTCGGGTTGGGGGCCGTGTACCGTTGCGTGTGGACGAGCACGCGGACCTGGCCGCCGTTCGCTCCGGTGCCGACGTAGGCGCTGGCGGGTCCGGGCAGCGTCCACGTCGAGGTGAGGTCGCTGGATCCGACGGTCCGCGGCTGCGTCGGCGGTGGCGGAAGGGTCACCCACCCGGCAGAGGTCGCGGACGAGCAGCCCGCCGCACCCGCGATCGTCCAATTGCAGATCTTGACCGTCTGCTGCGGCTGGTTCGAGCTGATCGTCACGCATGTGGTGGCGGTCGTGCTGCCGCAATTCTTGCCCTTGTAGGTCACCTTGAGGTTCTGGGCTCCGGCCGGAATGCCGGTGAACGCCGCGTACCAATCGGTTGCCAGCGCGGTGATCGTGGCGCCGCTCAGGTGGCTCGCCGCCACCGTGCCGAGTTGGCCCCGTGCCACCGTCCAGGTCGTGGTGCCCTGTCCGCCCGTGACCAGCAGAACCTCGTTGTCGATCCGAACGTGGTAGGTGCCCGAGGCGGGGAAGCCGGCGGCCGAGGAGACGGTGATGCTCGCCTGCGTGGCGGTCGTGGCCGTCGGCCGGGTCGTCGTCCTCGGGTTCACCATGTAGTACCTGCTGTCGTCCGCGGCGAGGTCGGAGACGCTGCCACCCTTGAGCGCACCGCCGACGATGGCGCCCGACGTCGGGTAACCCGTGCACCCGCCGGACGGATCGACCCGCAGCAGGGTGGCCATACCGCCGAAGCCTTCGTCGAAGTTGGTGAATTCATTGAGCGCGTGGCTGTGCCACGGGAAGTACCACTCGCCGCAGATGTTCTGCGACACCACCCCCGTCGGCAGGGTGCCCTTGTAGCCCAGGTATGGGCTGCCGCCGTACCAGGTGTTGCCGTCCTTGAACGTGACGTCGCGGTAGTTGGGCGGCGGCACCGGCAACGGGTGGGTGTTGGGATCCCACTGGTCCTGGTCGTCCCAACGCAGGAGGAAGTCCTCGGTCTGCCCGGAGCCGATGGTCTCGCCGAAGTGCTCGGTGGACGCCGAGCCCCCGCCGGGCGCGCGCAGCGGCCGGCCGTCCTGCGCGATCAGGGTGGTGTGGTTGCCGTGCGGGTGGAAGGGATGGTTCAGGGCACCCACGTTGATCATCCTGACCAGAGCGGGCGGAGTGCCGGGCGACGTCGGGCGGATCCGCACCAGTGCCCCGTACGGCTGGTTGGGCAGCAGCCCGGAGCCGTTGTCCTGGATGGTGTCCGGGAAGTCCCGTCCGTTGATGGCGAAGTAGCGATCGCGCCGGGCGTTGACGTCGTACGTCGCGCCGGTCTCCACCGCATGGTGCAGCTCTGGATCGATCTCGCTGAGCAGCAGGAGGTACTCGCGCGAGGGGTCGAACGCCGTCGTGGCGTCGTAGGCGTAGGCGGGGCCGAGGCTCGGCCGCACGACCAGAGCGCCGTAGAGGCCCATCTCGATCTGCTTGGCGATGCCCGAGCCGCTCTCGTACAGGTACGTGCCCGGACTGCCTGCCACGAAGCGGTAGCTGACGGTCCCGTTCGTCGCCGCCGCCTCGGTGGTCAACAGACCCGTGGCGCCGCCGGTGGCGGTCACCGCCGCGTCCTGGCCCGGGAACACGATGGAGGCGGGCTCTGGCAGGTTGTTGGTGAGGTTGACGACGACGGTCTCCCCCTGGGTCACGCACAGCGCCGGCCCCGGGCTCTGGAACTGCCCGCTGTCGGGGGCGTCCGCGTTGGCGTAGCTCCACATGAAGACGCTGTTGCCGTCAGGTGTCTCGATGTAGCCGGTCTTCGCCAGCAGGTTGAAGGTGTGGGTGCCGCCCGCGACGGTGCCGGGGGTGCAAACCATCCCGACCTTGGGCGCTTCGGTGGGAAGCGCGTCGGCGGGTCCCGGTACAAGCAGCGCCGAGCCGGCGGCGAGCGTGACGACGGTGACCAGCCGTTGGGCTCTCTGCCTCATCATGGCTTTTCCTTCCGCGACGCGCGGCCACGTCCACTCAGACATAGGTCTGGCCCACAACGGTTTGGGCCGGAAGGGGACGGGTCGGCGAGTAGACCCGGACCTCGGTGATCATTCCCCCGGGTCCCGGGGCCGCTGAGCCGAAGTTCGAGAGCTTTCGCCAGTCCCGGTTCTTGAGGTAATAGACGTTGTAGCTTCCCCAACTGTCCGACCCGGAGGGGCGTGCGGTGTCGTACGGGGGCGCGTCGAACAGGACGTCTCGTGCCTCTCCCGGTCCGACGTAGAGGGTGTTCGTCCAGTACGACGTGTCGACGGCGCCGTTGCGCAGCAGCGCCGCGTCCTGCCCGATGACATGCATCGGAATGCCCGGCAGTTGCATGCTGTGCTGCTGGTAACCGAGATTGGCCAGCCGCAGGAGGGCCCGATCACCGGGGTTGACCTGGACGAGCGCGGAGTTCGGCTGGCTGTAGTCCAGGGCGCCGCCGTAGTTCGGGTTTGGCGTGGCGATGCGCATGGCGGTCGGCAGGCTCGGGCTGTCGTTGGGCAGCACGGTCTGCGGGTAGACCCGGCCGTTGATGGTGAACCACTGCGGGTCGTAGTCGGTCGGAATGGACTCCTGGATGTCCCGGTCACCGTCGTGAAAATCTGTCCACAGCTCGTTGAGCAGGAGCGCGAAGTGGCGGTGGTAGCCGGTCGACCCGTCGCCGTCGTTGTACGCGAACCTGGTGAACCCGCCGATCGAGGTGCCGTCCTGCAGGGGCCGGACGAAGACGATCCCCGTCATTCCCATCTCCACGTGCTCGACGTCCTCGAAGTGGCAGTGGTACATGTACGTGCCCTCACGGTGCGGGCGGTAGAAGTAGGTCAGCTGTTTGCCGATGGGCACCGCCACCGACACCTCGGGCACACCGTCGTTCAACGGCGACGGCAGGTCGAAGCCGTGCCAGTGGATGGTGTGGGAGTCCGTCAGGTCGGGGCGCTGCACCAGACCCAGGTTCGTCAGGGTGATCCTGATGTCGTCGTTCTGCAGGAACTCAAGGGTCGGCGCGGTGTGCTTGGTGTGCCCCTTGTAGGTGGAGATGAGCTCCGCCACCGACAGAGAAGGGTCGACGGGAACGAAGCCGAAGATGTAGAGGGGGTTGCCCTCCCGGCCGGGGACGCTGAGGTACCCGTCCGTGGCCACCAGGGACAGCTCGGTCGTTGCCGCCTCCGCGCGGCGGGCGCCGAGGGGACCGTACGCCGCGGTCGTGCCGACGATTCCGCCGGCAGCGACTCCTGCCGCGCCCCAGCCGACCGCTCTGAGGAACGCTCTCCGTGTCGAAGTTCGCGCCATGGCTTTCACATCGGACTCCTCACTGGCCGCTCGGGGGGACGAGCACCGTTATTCCGGCCAGTTCGTCAGCGCCCAGATCCCACGGTGTGGTGTCCCGCCCCGACAGCCGCAGCTGCGGACGGCTCTGCCCGTCGATGTCGCCGGGGGTTCCGGTGGGAGCGCCGATCGCGGTGGCGGAACACGCCGAGATGCTCGCCGGTACCGGGGTGTTGGAGCAGCGCACGCCGCGGTCGATCGCCGGCGAGGTGACCTGGAGGTGGTAGTCACCGGTCAGTCCGACCGGCGGGTCCTGCCCGGTGATCGTCACCGCCGCGGTCTGCGGGTCCAGCCGCGACCCGGACACGGTCAACTCGTTGACGAACGGCGTCACGAACAGCGGGTTCTCGCCGATCCGGTTCGCCTGGCCACCAGGCAGTGCCCGCAGCGCGCCGTCCGGTCCCAGGATCTGGCCGTTGGTGAGCGTGGAGTACCGGGCTGTGAACGTGTCGGCGTTGTTGGTCGTTCCGCGCACCTCGAAGTCGATGAACCCTCGGTCGACCAGGGTGGCTCCCGGGCCGGGCTGGCTCAGGGTGAACGCGTCGTTGTTCCAGAAGATGTTGTTGAACAGCGCCACCGGGTTGGAGAAGCGCGGCGAACCGGCGGGCAGCGTCGCCTGGAACAGCGGGTCGTTCGCCTCGGAGGCCAGGCCGGCGGAGTGCGGGTTGCCGTCCGAGTCCTCCGACGATCCGGTGGAGACGTTGTTGGCCACGGTGTTGTTGACGATCGAAACGTTCGACGAGTCGTCCAGCGTGATGGCCCCGCCGACGTCCGCCGCCCCGTTGTTGTTGATCATGTTGTTGCGGATGTTGATCCGCGCGGTGAGGGCGTCGAGCACGAACATCCCGCCGCCGTCGTCGCCGGAGTAGTTGCTCTGGACCAGGTTGCGGTCGACGTCCACCGTCCCGGTCCCGTCTCCCAGCGCGGCCGGCGAGCCCACCGGCAGCTCGGTCTCGATGGCGATGCCGGCGCCGGAGTCGACGGAGTCGTTGTAGTAGATCTGGTTGTCGTGGATCCTGCCGCCGGGGCTGAGGCCGATGTGGGAGACGCCGGCTCCGTAGTTCACGCTGAAGTTCGAGCAGATTATGTTGCTCGCCAGCTCGTACCCGTTGGAGCCGTAGAACAGCCCCACGGCGCCGGCCTGGGTCAGGCCGCCGTTGCCGGTCAGCCGGTTGTTGGCGATCCGCACGTTGTAGTTGTGGTTGACCCGCGCGCCGGTTCCGCGCGGCCCGGCGTCGTACGGCTGGCCGAGCGCGATCCCACCGGCGACGATCCCGCCGTTGTTCTCCAGCACGTTGTTGGTCAGCTGCATGTTGTTGGCGGAGGCCTGCAGCTGGATGCCGCCCGCCCCGTCGCCCTGACCGGTGGTCAGGCCCAGGCCGTCGATGCGGGCCCGGTTGAACGCCGCGGTGAGGCCGGTGCCGATGTCGTACGCCGTCGCAGTCTTCGCCAGCACGGTGATGTCCGCGCCGCGCAGCACCGGGTGGTTGCCGACCAGGCCGTTGTTCGTCACTCCCGCGTAGGGCGAGTTCGCGCTGATCGTCGCGTCGTAGTCCGATGCGTTCTGCTGGAAGTACCGGCCGTCGATGACGGTGCCGGGGACGTTGAACCGCGCGTCCTCGGGGTCGCGGGCCTGCAGCTCGTGGGCGCCGATGATGCCGCCGGGGCCCCGTCCCTGCAGCTTGAGCGGCTTCCACAGCAGCACGTTCTCGTTGTAGACGCCGGGCGAGAGCACGAGCAGGCTACCCGGGACGGCGCTGTTGATCGCGTTCTGCAGGGCGTGCACTCCGCCGTTTCCGGTGGCCGGCGGTGGCGGTGGCACGTTCACCACGGTCGGCGTGTAGGTGACGACGTCCGTGCCGGAGCCGTTGCTGCCCAGCACGTGCAGCGTGATGCCGTTGACGCTCGACACGCCACCGTTCGCGTCCGCCGTCGTGATCGTCAGCTGCTTCGGCCCGGGCCGGAAGGTGGAGCTGAGCGCCGGCACGTTCAGCACGATGTTGTCGGGCGTGGAGCCGCTGCCCGGGGTCCAGCTGACGATGCCGCCGTTGGCCCGGGTCAGGGTCTGCACCTGGCCGGTGCGGCCGTCGGCCAGTGTCGCCCGGACGCCGGTCGTGCCCGTGGCCGTGCCGGGTGCGCCGATGAAGTCGGCCTGGACGGTGATCTGCCGGCTGCCGGCGGCCGGCACGACCGGGGTGGAGATCTGCAGCAGCTCGGGCCGTGCCGGGACGGCGGGGTCCTCGCATGCGGTGCCGGAGATCGGGTCCAGCGGCAGGTCGAGCTGCGTGGTCAGGCCGGGCCACGCCTCGGCCGGCGTAGTGGCGACAAGCAGGTTCGGGTTGAAGTTGGTGTTCGGGTGTTCCTTGGTCCCGGGGTCGTCGACCTTGACCAGGTACATGCCGGGGCACGGGCCCTGTGGGATCGGGCAGTTGAACGTCTCGGTGGAGGGCACGAGCACCTCGAACGAGCCGTCGGCGCTGGTGGTCACGGTCGTCAACAGCCGCCAGGTGTTCGCGTCGTACGGCTGGTTGACGTTCGGCACGGTGTCCACCCGGGCGTAGATGCCGACCGGAATGCCGGCGATCGGCCGCGGCTCGCCGTACCACGGGGACAGCTTGTTGCGCTCGAAGTAGATGTCGTTGAAGACCTGTCCGACCAGGCGGCCGGGCAGCTGCACGTCGCCGGTCCGGTGGTCAGCGGCGTTCGTGCCGTTGGGGTCGGTCCGGAAGTTCGTCATGAGGAAGAAGTCGGCGTTGGCGTTCTGGCCGTTCTCGAGAACGACCAGGCGCTTGTCGCACATCGGCCGGGACGTGCTGGTGGCCTGGTTCCCGGTGTAGTAAACGCTCCGGGGGGTCAGCGTCGACTGGTCGATGACGTGGCTGTCGCCGGCGCACGGCGGCGGTGGGATCTGCGGAGCGAACTGGTTGCCGAGGTCGACGTTGACGTCTTCCTCCCGGACGATGTGGTACAGGCATCCCTGGCCGCCGCCGGGGACGGCGCCCTTCGGGTTGCTGATCCGCTGGGTGGCGCCCGACGGGTTGCAGGCACGGGTGTCTGACGCGTCCTTCGGCATGACCACATGGGTGATGTACGTGCCGGCCACGAGCGGGTGATCGGACGGATCCGAGCCGTCCGTGCACAGGTCCGTTCCCAGGTTCAGGCCGCTCGGGCAGTAGTCGGCGAAGGCGTAGCCGCCGTCGAAGGCCCCGTCCTTGGTCTGCTCGCCGGTCAGCGGCACCTCGAGGCAGTTCGGCCCGATCTTGGGGTTGAACTGGGCGGTGATGTCCGCGCCGCTGATGTCCCGGATGGGGTTGCAGCTCTGCGTGAAGTTGTTGCCGTCGGGCTGCGGGTCCTGGCTGGCGTTTGGCTGCTGCCAGTGGTCGGTGACGTACCGGTTGAGGACCACGTCGTCGGCCGTGTTCGGCTGGCGGTCGGGCCCGGGGCCTTCGAGCAGAACGGTGACGTTGGGAATGCCCGGCTCGTAGTCCTCGGCGGCTTGGAACCGCGCGTCGAACTCGTTGCGCGTGGTGGCGTTGAAGGTGATGCCGACGATCTGGCCGGGCGTACCGGCGGGGTAGTCGCGCTTGCCGAAGTCGACCGTCGCGCGGTGTCCCTCGAGCAGGAGCTGGTTGTGCAGCAGACCGCCACCCTGGTTGGTCGGCACGCACGGGTTGGCCGGTACGGCCGGGGGCGCCACGCTGCAGGACGGGGTGACCGCTCCGGTGTGCTCGTCGTGCACGGAGGGGCCGGGGTAGGCGGTGAAGCGGGCGAAGCCCTGCTCGTTGACGATCCACCGGCCGAGTGGGCCGCCCTCCGCCGTCGGGTACTCGTAGTGCCCACGGGCGTCGGTGAACGTCGCTTCCTTGATGGAGCCGTCCCGCCACCGCTGGTCCACGTCGGTGGTCGGGATCGGCGCGTCGAGGCCCGCGTCGTACTTGCCGTTGTTGTTCAGGTCCTTGTAGACGTGCCCGTCCAGCCAGCCGAACCAGCGGGACACACCCAGGCCGACCTCACCGTCGTCGCCGGTGTCGTTGACGTCGACGGTCTGTCCTGCGCCCACGGTGAGGGGTTTGAAGCGCATGATGTAGCTGAGCTGCTCATCCCAGACCGACAGGTTGTAGGTCCCCGCTGGGACGTGCGGGATGTCGAAGTTACCGTCCTCGTCGCCCCGGCCGATGTAGACGGTCTGGTCGGTGGTGCTGTCGGACAGCGCGACGAACGGGTTCTCCACCGGCTCGTTGTAGGTTCCGGTCGTGTAGGGCGCCCATTCCGCCCAGTTGCGCGCCCTGCCCGTGATCTCGCCCGTGCCGCTGGTGGCGAACGGGGTGGGAGAGCACACGAAGCCGAACCAGTACGCGGTGCGGTTGTTCGGCGGTTCCCACAACTGCTCGCCCGGAGCGCCGGTGCCGTCGCTGCCCTCCTCGACGGGGGCCAGCAGCTGCAGCCCACCGTCGATGGTCGTGGTCTGGTACCACCGGCTGTCAGGGTCGCTGTTGCAGGGCTGGTCCGGCGGATGCACGTCGATGAAGTACGTCGCCGGCCCGAGGTCGTCGAGCTGGGTGAACCCGGTGTCGTCGGTCAGGCAGTTCCCGCCGCAGAGCGGATTGTTGTTGTAGTCGACGGTGACCGCGTTGCCGGTCTGCTCCTCGAGCCCGACCTTGAAGCCCTCCAGACCCGCCTCTTCGGTGTCCGGAGCGCCGTTGGCCCACGTGTTGTCCTCGAACACGAAGACCCGGATCTTCCCCAGCGGCAGCGGGTGGTCCTCGCTCTGCTCGGTCAGGTCGATCCGCGCGGTCAGCGTTCCGTCAGTAGCGGCATCGATGGGCAGCGTGATGTGCTTGCCCCACATCTTGTGATCCAGCGAGCGGACCGAGATCAGGTAACGTCCCGCGGGCAGCTTGACCGTCGGACGGCTCTGGTCGCCTTCGGCCACGATCGGACTGTTGCTCTCGGTGTTCAGGACGAGCGGATCGCTGGCCAGCTTGGTGTTGTCCGCGTTGATGATGTACGTGAAGTTCGCCAGCTGCCCGGCGGCCGGGTTGTCCCGAGCGGTCGCGAAGTCGCGCGCGTCCACGGTGACCGTGCAGCCCCCGGCCGGACACGCGGTGGCCGCCAGCGCCGACGAGGCGCCGGTGAATCCCATCACCGGTGGGAGAAGAGCGGCGACCATGAGGACGACCGTCGACGGTGCGATCACGCGGCGAGGTCGCCGGAATCGCCGGCGTACCGCAGGGAGAAGGATTGGCCCCGACCGTGGATCGACTCGGCCCGGACGGCGATTGTCCGGGGTCGCAGCCGATCCACGGCTCGAAGGCCGTGGACACCACGTCTTCCATGCTGTCCGCAGCGCGCTCGTCATCGTCGCCCTCGACCGATCTGGTCGCATCGGCTCCACCTCCCGGCGCGACGCTCGGCACGGATCCCCAGATCAGGGCACAGGTCGTGCGTCACACTGATGATGGAGCCCGGAGGTCGGCCCGCGGCGTTCGTGACAGGTTTGTCATCTGGCTGTCATGCCGGAGGTCCGTCGGCCCGGATCTCGCGCAGTTGTCCTGCGCCGGGCGTTCGGGCCGCCTCAACCGCCTGGGGCGGAACCCCGCTGCTGGGGCGCGGGCGCCGCATCCGTAGGCGCCTGCTGCGCGACGAAGCGTGGGAAGACCATTGAGATCCTCGTACCTACGTCGGGCTCGCTCTCCACCCGCAGCGAACCGCCCCACGAACCGACGACGGCTCTTACGATCGCCAAGCCGAGTCCCGTGCCGGAGTACATGCCCGGGGGGGCCGGTGACGCACCAGCGTTGCTCAGCGCCTCGACCTGCTCCGGATACATTCCCTTGCCCGAGTCGGCGACCACCATGGTCCAGCTGTTTCGCGTGCCGATTCCTTCGACCTCGATCCGGTCACCGGTTTCGGTGAACTTGACCGCATTGTCAAGAAGGCAGTCGAGAGCCATCTCCAGACGGTCCTGATTGATCGACGCCATCTCGACCGTGGAGCACACGCCCCACTGGCGATCCGCAGCGGGCCGCCACCGCCGCACGATGCCAGCCAGCAGCAGGTCGACGTCTCGCATCTCGCGGACGTACGGCCCGTCCAACTGCATGAGGGTCACCAGCCGGTGGGTTATGCCGGCCAGCCGATCCAACTCCTCCAGCACGATTCTAGTGTCCTCCCGGATCACGGGATCGGAAGTGGCAGCAGACACCAGCTCGGTGTGCCCACGGGCGATCGTGATCGGGGTTCGCAATTCATGTGACGCAAGCCGTACGAAGCGGTCCTGGGACTCGGCGCGCCGGCGCTCGACATCGGCAAGTCGGGCGACCTCGGCCACCATCTGCTGGCGTCGCCGCACATGCCAGACCATGACGCCGAACACCGCAGCCATCAGTGGCACCTCGGTGACTTCCTCCCACCCGATGGCGGCCGCGGCGGCATGGTGGACGAGGATGTATCCCGTGGTGAGCGTGACGGCGGCGAGCACGACGACCATGACAACCGGGCGCCAGGTGGTCAGTCCGTACACGACCGACAGCCCGATCCACACGAGATGGAAGGGAACTGTCTCCTTTCCGGGTAAGACGTACATCAGGCAGCTGTTGACCATCGCCGTGGCGGCCCAGGCGGCGAGGAGAAGGCGGTCATTCCGCGATGAATCGATACCCGACATTGCGTACTGTCTCCACCCGCTCGGGGGTGTCCAGCTTTGCTCTGAGCCGGCGAACGTACACGTCGACCACGTTGCTGCCTGGGTCGAACAGTAGCCCCCAGACGTCGGCCAACAACTCAGCCCGGCTGCACGCCTGCCCGGCCCGCTCCATCAGGTGCTGAAGCAGAAGGAACTCCCGCAGCGACAGCTCGACCGGCCGGCCGGCCACCGAGGCGCGGCGCAGCCGAAGATCCAGGCGGACCGGCCCCACGGACAGGGAACGCTGCGCCGGACCGGGGGCGGGGCCGCGCATCCTCGCCCGTACCCGGGCCACCAGCTCCGCCACCGCGAACGGCTTGACGAGAAAGTCGGCCGCTCCCGCCTCCAGGCAGGCGACCCTGATGCCGATCTCCGGCACCGCGGACACGACGAAGACCCGTTGGTCGGGGCGGGAGCCAACGAGCCGGTCGAGGATCTCGACACCGCTGATGCCCGGCAACATCAGATCCAGCACCACAAGATCGAACTCGGTGGCGAGGGCCGCGTCCAGACCGTCCCGCCCGGTTCCGGCCCGCTCGACGACGTGCCCGTCGTCACGCAGCGCCCGCGACACGAGCCGAGCTATTCGGTCGTCGTCCTCCACGACAAGTACCAGCCCCACCGGACACCTCCGTCGGCGCTCGCAACATAACCGCCCTACCCTGGGTAGCCAAGACTTCTGTCGTAAGTCAGGCGCGGGTTGCGCCAATACCGGCACGGTCCACCGCTGCAGCGCCCGAGGGGCGGCGTGGGCTGCGGGTACGCGGTCGCGATCTCGGCAGGGCGCGCCGAAGGGCACGCCGCCCACGATTACCCCGTTGCCATCGACCGGTTGCCGTCGACGCGGAAGCACCCCGGTCGAGCACGTGCCCTCGTTTACTGGGTCGCAGCGGCTTGGGCGGCGCGTTACCTCGGGGGCCGCCGGGAGATACTCGCGAGCGGGGTGGAGTTGCCCGCCGTGCGTCGCGGCCGGCGTGCCGCAAGGCTTGCGCGCCTGTAGACGCTGACCTGCGTTGAACGCACCGAGGCCCCGCTCCCGGGTCGGCACGGGGCGATGCGCGGGCCACGAGAGCGGGGTCGGGTAGTGCGATCAGCGCTACTCAGGGGTAGCAGACACCCCCGTCGTCGAAGTGGCTCTTGCCGCCGCTGGCGTCACGGGCGTTAAGGGCGCCCGTGGGCTTGTTCTGCGGGTTGATCTTGGCCGGCCCAAACTTGCCAAGATGAGGTTCTACCTGGCCCGTGCGGACGCAGTCATGCCCGTAGTTGAGGCCGGGGCTGGCCTGGGCGGGTGCCGCGAAGCCGATTACGGCAATCCCGCCCGCCGCCAACGCGGCTGCAAGTCTCCGCATGGTTCCCCCGTTCTGCTGCCTTCGGCCGGGCCTGGTCGGCCCAGGGAAGCCTGGGCAGCAGCTATAAGTTATGGGTTCACTACGTTGTGTATCGGGGTTATGCCGAGTTTGGGGTGAAGCGCAAGGGGACGGGCCACGCCCATCGCCTCGGGACCACCACGCCGTGGTGGTGGAGATGCGGTCCGTCGCGCCGCGGCACGACAGAGGTCACGCGTAGCCGACGAGTGTCGCCGAACTGCTCACGGACAGCTACTAAGTCCTGGCGTCGAATAGCCTGGCCACCTTGGTGACCCGGCCGTGCGAGCTCGAACCGTACGTCACGCTAACGCTGCGTAGTGCAACGTCATTGCCGAGACAACCATCGGCAAGCGGGGAGCTGCAGGGGCGGCCGAACGACGGCGAAGTGGTGGCGCGAGGCTCCCTACCTCTTCCGTAACCGCTCAGGCAACGGCCTCGTGTGCACGACGGCCAGCTCACGGTTCTGCCGGGTGAGTGCCGTGTAGAGCGGCCCCTGACGGCCGAGGTCCTGCGGGAAGTCGGCGGGTTCGACCACGACGACGCCATCGAACTCCAACCCAGGGGCGGTGTCCGGGTGGGCCACCGTCACCTCGCGGCCCGAGTCGACGCCGCGGGCGGCGAACCAGCCGACGGCGTTGCGTAACACCTCGATAGCCGTGGCGGCTTTCTCGTCGTCACGGATCTCGGCGTAGGCGACCCGGGAGTGATCATCGACGACGGTGTGCACGAACGCCGTACCCATCTGAGGTTCGTAGACGCCGTTACGTGCCCCGGTCCGCCGTGCGGTGGCCTGGCGGTTGCGCCCGCCCTTGCTGGCGGCCGACGAAACGCCACCCGCCGCCGTCGGGGATGTTGCCGTACTTGGTGACATCCACCTGCAGCATCGCGCCCGGATGCGGGTGTTCGTAGCGGCGGATCGGTTCCCCGGTGACCCGGTCGATGTGTGACAGCCGGTGGAGTCGGCAACGCGTCAGCACCGCGTGCACGGTCGAGGCCGGCATGCCCAGGCGGCCGCCGATCTGCACGGGTCCGAGGCGCTGTTTCCACCGCAGGTGCACGATCTTGCGTACCAGCGGACGCGTGGTCCGGGCCGGGCTGCGGTGCGGCCGCCACAAAGGTCCTGCATGCCCTCGGCGCCCTGCTGCCGGTATCGCTGCGCCCAGCGGTTCGCGGTCGGCCAGGACACGTCATAGCGTTCGGCTGCTCGGGCGACCGACCAGCCCTCATCCACGATCAGACGCGCCAGGCGCACACGTGCGCGAGGGGTCAGGGCAGCGTTAGCGTGGGACACGAAGGCCTCCTGGTTGGCGGAGCGGTTCCTAGACAGCTCCACTCCACAACCGGAGGCCTTCACCTATTTCAAGATCCCAGCCGTGTCACCAACGTCCATGGACAGAACACCTAGTTGCTGCCCTGGTCGTGAGGGACGGTGACGGTGACCGTGCAGCCGACCGGCCGTCCGATCTCGTCGTGACCGTCATACGTGAGGTGGTACACCCGGTCCCCGCCATTCCCGGCGCGTTCGGCCCGTAGCTTGCCACTCGCGTCCGGCGTGCCGACGGCGAAGCCACTCACGTCCGCGGCCTCACCACCGGTCACGCCGGTCAGGGTGAACGCGTTCGGGCCGAGGACGCCGTCGTGCAGGTCGACTGTGACGTTGACGTCGACCAGCTCATGGTTCGGCGGCCACAGGACCGGCCGGTCCACGGCACAGTCGAGCTGCCGTACCGGCAACGGGTTCGCCAGGGTGGCGGTGGCGTGTCCGATGGTCGCGGTGAGCCGGCCGCCAGCTTCGTAGTACATGTGCGCGGTCTGCCCGTCGAAGTAGAACGTCGGCGCGGCCGAGCGGCCGAGGTCGGGCGCGGCGGTCATCGAGTCGTGCACGGTGCCGAGGTGGATCTCCTGGTCGAAGTCCTGCCCGACGTCCACCGCGTGCATGTTGCCGTCGGCGGCGTGGTAGATCACCAGGTTGCGGTCGTTCCAGCGCAGGAAGAACGGCCCCGAGGCGTTCGGGCCTTCGATGCCCTGCGGGGTCACGATCGGTTCGGGTTGCATGGTCCAGGTCCGCGCGTCGTTGGAGACCGCCCAGCGGATCCGCCGCGACACGGGCCCGGTCGGTCCGGGCAGTGCAGCGGTCGGATTGTCCATGAAGAGCATCAGGTACCGGGTGCCCAGGCGGGGCACGGACTGCTCGAACACCCGGGCGTAGGCGGTCTCGCCACCGGTCGTGTCGTTCCGGCTGACCGCCGTCCCGCCGTAGCTGAAGTGGATGCCGTCGTCGGAGGTGGCGTACCGGGTGATGGAGTTCTCGCCGTGGAAGTAGAGGAAGAGCTTGCCCTCGCCCTCGATCCACACCGCGTGCGGCGAGGAGATGTGGCTGACCGTCGCGTAGTACGGCAGCCAGGTGTTGCTGATCAGGGGGTTGGCGACGTACTCCGTCCACGGACCGTTGATCGAGTCGGAGTACGCGAGGGCGATCCCGCCGGGACGCTCGTGCGGCGCGTAGTACAGGTAGTAGGCGCCGAGTGGGTTGGGGAAGTAGTCGGCGGCCCGGATGACGCTCGGGAAGATGAACTCGTTCGTCGGGTTGTAGGCGAGGGTTCCCTTGTCGAACGCGGTGCCCTGGTAGGTGAACTGGGGGAAGTCGAACTGGGGTTCGGCGGCTGCCGGCCGGGCGCCGGCTACTGCGGCGACGAGCAGGCCGGCACTGGCGGCCGCCAGGACAGCGCGTCGGGACGACGGGGCGGATGGTCTCGTCATGCGGCTTCCTCTTCGGTCGGTCGGATCGGCGGCACGAACGGCGCGGCGCGGCGCGGCGCGGCGCGGTGTGACGCTCAGTAAGAACACAGGGGACACCGATCGGCTGGCAGCCCTTGGCACCACCCGAGCTAATACGTATTAGCATCTATGTTTCTCGAATATTGCGCGCCCGGCGGCGACTCTGTCAAGAGCCGGCTCGCGGCCCGGGCCAGACAGCGACCCGCCGCGAACCTGGACGGCTAATGCGCATTACTCCAGCAAGTTCACCGTGCCGAAATCTTGCGTCCACCCCTTGACACACGCCGGGCCACCGGCCAAGCTCCTTCCCAACGCCGACCGCTAATACGCATTAGCAACACCGGAAGGACCCGACGTGACCGCTCCCCCCAGACGTGTCACCCAGCGTGACATCGCGCGGATGGCCGGCGTCAGTCAGGCGACGGTGTCGCTGGTGCTCAACAATCGGACCGACGCCGACGTCCGCATCGCCCCGGAGACCCGGGACCGCGTGTTGCGGGTCATCGCCGAGACCGGCTACGCCGCCGACCCCGTGGCCCGCCGCCTCGCCTCGCGGTTCAACCGGATCATCGGCGTCTTCACGTACGAGCCCGCATTTCCCAGCGGCAGCCGGGACTTCTTCCACCCGTTCCTGCTCGGCATCGAGGAGTACGCCGAGCGGGTCGGCTGCGACCTGCTGCTGCTCACCAGCGCACCGGTGATGGACGGCCGGCGACGCATCTTCCACCAGGACAACCGGCTACGCCTGGCCGACGGGTGCATCCTGCTCGGGCGCGAGATCGACGGCGCGGAGCTGCACCGGCTCAACCGTGACGGATATCCGTACGTCGCCGTCGGGCGCCGCGACGACGCCGGCGGGCCGGTCCCCTACGTCGGCGCCGACTACGCCTCGGCGGTGGCCCAGCTCGTCGAGACGGCGCTGCGGCACGGTCACCGCCGCCTGACGTACGTCAGCATGGGCACCACCGCGGAATCCTCCGAAGACCGGCTCCGTGGGTTCCACGCCGCCGCCGCGACCGCGGAGAGCGCCGGGCAGATGTCGGCAGTGGCCGCGGAGGCCGAAGCAACCGTCGACACCCTGCTGGCCGACGGGACCACCGTCGTCTTCGTGGAGGACTTCGCCACGGCGGTCGCGCTGGAGTCGGCCACCCGTCGGCGTGGCCTGACCGTGCCCGGCGACCTGTCGATCGTGACCCTCGGCGACCCGACGGCCCCGGTCCCCACCGACATCGCGTTCACCGGGTTCCGCATCCCCCGCGAGGAGATGGGCCGACAGTCGGTCGAGGTGCTGACGGGCGTCATCGATGGCAGCGCGGCCGGCGTCCAGCAGCGACTTCTCCCCTGCGAACTCGTCGAGGGCGTCACCCTCGGCACCCCCGATCCGGCGGTCGACCGGCGCTGAGCGGTCGGCCGCGCAACTGGAAGGAAACACGTGGTACTCATGCGTACGGACGTCCTCGTCGTCGGGGGCGGACTGGGCGGCGTCGCCGCGGCGCTCGCCGCGGCCCGGGCCGGCCGGTCCGTCATCCTGACCGAGGAGTTCGACTGGCTCGGCGGGCAACTCACCAGCCAGGCCGTCCCGCCGGACGAACACTCCTGGATCGAGCAGTTCGGCGCCACCGCCAGCTACCGGGCGCTGCGCAACGGCATCCGCGACTACTACCGTCGCCACTACCCGTTGACCGAACGGACCCGGGCCTGGACCGACCTCAACCCCGGTGCGGGTTGGGTGAGCCGGCTCTGCCACGAGCCGCGGGTAGCCGTCGCCGTCCTCGAACAGATGCTCGCCCCGTACCTCGGTTCGGGCCGGCTGCGTGTGCTGCAGCCGTACCGGCCGGTCGCTGCGGAGACCGACGGGGACCGGGTGACCGGCGTGACGCTGGCGCACCGCGACCGGGACGAGCGGATCGACGTGGTCGCGCCGTACGTCCTGGACGCCACCGAGACCGGCGAGTTGCTGCCGCTGACGGGCACCGAGTACGTCACCGGGTTCGAGTCGCAGGCGGACACCGGTGAGCCGAGCGCCCCGGCCGAGGCCCAGCCGATGAACATGCAGGCGGTGTCCGTCTGCTTCGCCCTCGACCACGTCGACGGCGACCACACCATCGACCGTCCCGCGGGGTACGACTTCTGGCGCGACTACAAGCCCGACTTCTGGGGTGACCGCCTGCTGTCCTGGAAGTCGCCGCACCCGCGCACGTTGGAGATCGTCGAGCGCAGCTTCACCCCCAACCCGGACGACGACCCGCTGAGCGTCAACGCCGATCAACGCGTCAACCCGGGCGATGGCAACCTGTGGACGTTTCGGCGGATCGCCGCACGGCGCAACTTCACCGACGGCGCGTACGGCAGCGACATCACCCTGGTCAACTGGCCAATGATCGACTACTTCGAGGGTCCGGTCATCGACGTGCCGAACGCGTCGTGGCACCTGACCAAGGCCCGCGAGCTGTCGTACTCGGTGCTCTACTGGCTGCAGACGGAGGCGCCCCGGCCGGACGGCGGCACCGGCTTCCCGGGCCTGCGGCTGCGCGGCGACGTGACCGGCAGCTCGGACGGCCTGGCCCAGGCCCCGTACATCCGCGAGTCCCGCCGGATCCGGGCCGAGTACACCGTGGTCGAGCAGGACCTGTCCCTGGCGGTCCGGGGCGACCACGGCGCGGTCAGCTACCCGGACGCGGTGGGCGTCGGCATGTACCGGATCGACCTGCACCCGTCGACCGGTGGTGACAACTACATCGACGTCGGCTCCTGCCCGTTCGAGATCCCGCTCGGCGCGCTGATCCCGAGCCGGATGGAGAACCTGCTGCCGGCCGGCAAGAACATCGGCACCACCCACGTCACCAACGGCAGCTACCGGCTGCACCCGGTCGAGTGGAACGTCGGCGAGGTCGCCGGCCTGCTCGCCGACTTCTGTCTGGCGCGGGGCGAGTCCCCGCGTGCGGTCCGCAACACCCCCCGTCTGCTGGCCGACTTCCAGGACCGCCTGACCGCGGCCGGCGTGGAACAGCGCTGGCCGCAGATCGCGGGCTACTGAAAACACCCCCGGTGAGGAGAAGATTGTGAGAGCAGGAAAGGCCCTGCGCGGCGTCGCCGTCGCATTGACCGGTGCGCTCGCCCTGACCGCCTGCGGCGGCGGTGGCGAGGCCGACGACAGCGGTCCGGCGAAGCTGCGGATGACCGTCTGGTCGGCCAACGAGGCGCACCTCAAGCTGTTCAACGAGATCGCCGACGAGTACCGCAAGAGCCACCCGGACGTGGCCGAGATCAAGTTCGACCCGCTGCCGTTCGACACCTACACCACGACCCTGACCACCCAGATCGCGGGCGGGAACGCGCCCGACCTCGCGTGGGTGTTCGAGAACTCCGCCCCCGACTTCGTCTCCTCGGGCGCGTTGCTGCCCCTCGACGACACGCTCAAGAAGGCCGAGGGTTACCAGTACGAGGACATCTCCCCCGCCACCCTCAAGCTCTGGCAGAACGACGGGAAGCTGTACGCGTACCCCTTCTCCACCTCGCCGTTCGGGGTCTTCGTCAACACCGACCTGCTCACGAAGGCCAAGCAGAAGACCCCGGCCGAGCTGATCGCGGCCGGTCAGTGGACCTGGGACAACGCTCTGGCCACCGCCGCGGCGACCGCGGCGAATTCCGGCAAAGCCGGCCTGGTCATTCGGGACTTCGACTACAAGGGCTGGGACAACCTGTCCACCTTCTGGACCGGGTGGGGAGCCCAGGCATGGAGCGAGGACGGCAAGGCCTGCGGCTTCAACAGCCCGGAGATGGTCGACGCGATGACCTCCCTGCACAAGGCCACCTTCACCCAGAAGGCGCTGCCCGGCCCGGGCACGACCGCCGACTTCTTCGCCGGTGACTCGGCCATGACGATCACCCAGATCTCCCGCGCTTCGCTGCTGAAGGACGGCGGCTTCGGGTGGGACCTGGTGCCGCTGCCGGCCGGGCCGAAGGGGAACTACGCGGTGGTCGGCCAGGCCGGCCTCGGGGTGATGAAGAAGAGCCCGCACGCCAAGCAGGCGGCTGACTTCCTGGCCTTCTTCACCAACCCCACGAACTCGGCCAAGCTCGCCCAGTTCTTCCCGGCGCCCCGACAGTCGCAGCTGACCGCCGAGACGCTCGCCAAGACGAACCCGAAGCTCAAGCCGGAGCAGCTGCAGAAGGTCGTCATCGACGGCATCACCAACGGCGTGGTCAAGCCCAGCCACTCCGGACAGGCCGAGCTGAGCCAGCAGGTCCGCGCCGGCCTCGACCCGCTGTGGCAGCCGAACGCGGACGTCAAGGCCGTACTCGACGGCGTCTGCGCCAAGATCCAGCCGCTGCTGGCGAAGTAAGGCCAACGATCATGACCCAGACGGACACCAGGGTGGGCTCGGCTGTTGCCGGGCCCGCCCCGGGCCCGGCCCGGCCGTTCTGGACCAGCCGCCGCCGGGACCAGCTCACCGGTTACCTGTTCATCGCCCCGCAACTGCTCGGCAGCGCCGTCTTCGTGATCCTGCCGCTGATTCTCGTGCTCTGGTACAGCCTGCACGAGTGGAACGTGCTCGCCGGGACCTTCGACTTCGTCGGCACCGACAACTACACGGCTCTCGCCGATGATCCCAACCTCGGCGCGGTGCTGCGCGCCACCGGGCTCTTCTCGGTCGGCCTGGTGGTGCTCAACCTCAGCCTGGCACTGCTGCTGGCCGTCCTGCTGAACCAGAGGCTGCGGGGCACGATCGTGTTCCGCACGCTGTTCTTCTCCCCGGTGGTGGTCTCGCTGGTGGCCTGGACCATCGTCTGGGGCTTCCTGCTTCAGGACAACGGCGGGATCAACGGGCTGCTCGACACCGTCGGCGTGGACGGGCCGAACTGGCTGCGCGGCGAGGGCACCGCGATGGTGTCCGTGATCGTCGTGCAGGTGTTCAAGAACGTCGGCCTGAACATGGTGCTGTTCCTGGCCGCCCTGCAGGGCGTGCCGGCCGAGCTGTACGAGGCCGCGGAAGTCGACGGGGCGAGCCGGATGCGCCAGTTCTGGCTGATCACCGTACCGCTGATCAGCCCGACGATCCTGCTGACCTCGATCATCACCGTGGTCGGGTCGCTGCAGGTCTTCGCGCAGATCGCGGTGCTCACCCAGGGCGGACCCGGCACATCGACGACGGTGCTCGTCTACTACCTGTACCAGCAGGCCTTCCAGTTCCATCACTTCGGCTACGGCGCCACGCTGTCGATCGTGCTGTTCGCCATCGTGCTCGCCCTCACTGTGCTGCAGTGGCAGATGCGCAAGAGGTGGGTCTTCCATGAATCGTGACCTGTCCCGGCGGACCAAGCTGGTGCTCTACGGTGTGCTGCTGGTCCTGGCGATCCCGTTCGTCTTCCCGACCTGGTGGATGGTCACCTCGTCGCTGAAGCCGGTGGCGGACATCTTCGCCTTCCCGCCGCAGCTCCTGCCGACCAACCCGCGGTTCGACGCCTACCAGCGGGTGTTCGAGTTGCAGCCGTTCGGGCAGCAGTACCTGAACAGCCTCTACATCGCGCTGGTCGTCACGGTCGGCACCATGGCCGTTGCGGCGCTGGCCGGGTACGCCTTCGCGCGCATCCGGTTCCGCGGCCAGAACGTGCTGTTCCTCGTCGTCCTCGCGGGCCTGCTCATTCCGAGCGAGGTGACGATCGTGCCGCTGTTCCAGATGTTCTTCAAACTCGGCCTGGTCAACACCCACTGGCCGCTGATCCTGGTGCCGATCTTCGGCGCGCCGAGCGTCCTGGCGACGTTCATCATGCGGCAGTTCTTCATCAGCCTCCCCGGTGAGCTGGAGGAGGCGGCCCGGGTCGACGGGCTGGGCCGCTTCGCCACCTTCTGGCGGATCGCCCTGCCGCTGTCGCGGCCGGCACTGGGCGCGGTGGCCATCTTCACCTTCCTGCACAGCTGGAACCTCTACCTGGAACCGATCGTGTTCCTCTCCTCTCCGGAGAAGTTCACCCTGCCCCAGGCGCTCACCCAGTTCGTCGACGCGTACGGCGGCCCCATGTGGGACGTCCAGATGGCCGCGGCGTCGATGACGGCGCTGCCCGTCCTGGTGGTCTTCGTCATCGCACAGAAGCAATTCGTCGAGGGCCTCGCGCACACCGGCCTCAAGGGATGACGACACCGATCGTCGGCATCGACATCGGCGGCACCAAGACGGCGGCCGCGCTGGTCGACCGGGCCGGACGAGTGCTGGAGCGCCGCGAGGTGCCCACGCCCGCCCGGTCCGGGCCGGGGGCCGTGCTGGACGCCGCCGCCCGGCTGGCCACCGACCTGCTCGGCGCGGCCGCCGGGCCGGTGGGGGTGGGCACCGCCGGCACGGTCGACCCCGCAACCGGCGGCATCCGGTACGCCACCGACAGCCTGCCCGGCTGGGCAGGCACCCCGGTCGCCGACGCGCTGGCCGCCCGGCTGGGTCGACCCGTGCGGGTCACCAACGACGTGAACGCCGCCGCGCTGGGCGAGTGCTGGGCCGGCGCCGGACGGGACCGCGCTCATGTGCTGCTGGTGGCCGTCGGCACCGGGCTGGGCGGGGCGGTCGTCCGCAACGGCCACGTCGAGGCCGGTGCGCGCGGCGCCGCCGGCGAGGTCGGACATCTGCCGGCCCCGGGCGCCGACCTACTGCGGTGCGGGTGTGGCCGGTACGGGCATCTGGAGGCGATCGCCTCCGGCAGCGGGCTGGCCGCCGCGTACGCCATCGAGACCGGCACCCACGTCACCGGGCGGGCCGTGGCGGACCGCGCCGCAGCCGGGGACGGGGTCGCCCAGCGGGTCGTGGAGCGGGCCGGAACGGCCCTCGGCGCGGCCCTGGCGGGGTTGGTGGCCCTGCTCGATCCGGAAGCTGTCCTGGTGGCCGGCGGAGCGGCCGGTCCCCTGCTGCCCACCGCGTCGGCCGCCTACTCGGCCGAGTTGCCCGCGGGCTGGGCCGACGTTCCGCTGCTGTCCGCCACGTTGGGCGCTGACGCGGTCGTGGTCGGCGCGGCCCGACTGGCCATCGACACACAGGAGTGAGCGGTGCTGACACACGCCGGCACTCGGATCAGTGAAAGGACCAGCGGGTGAGCGTGCTTGACGACCTGGCCGGCGGGCTGGTGGTGTCCTGCCAACCGCTGCCCGACGATCCTGACGACCCGATGCGGGACCCGTACGTCCAGGCCCGGGTGGCGGCCGCGGTGGTACGCGGCGGCGCGGTGGCGGTCCGGGTCAACGGACCGGACGACGTCAGAGCGGTACGCGCCGCCGTCGACGTTCCGGTGATCGGGTTGTACAAGCACGGCACCGAGGACGTCTTCATCACCCCGACCGCGGCCCACGCGCTCGAGGTGGCGCTGAGCGGGGCGGACATCATCGCGATCGACGCCACCGACCGCCCCCGACCGGACGGATGCCCCTTCGCCGACACGGTCCGGGTGATCCGCGAACGGACCGACGCACTGGTCCTGGCCGACGTCTCCACCACGGCTGAGGGCGTCGCCGCCGTCGAGGCCGGCGCGGACGCCGTCGCCACCACGCTGTCCGGCTACACCCCGGCCAGCCCACCGACTGACGGGCCCGACCTCGGGCTCGTGGAGCGACTCGTCGCACTGCTGTCCGTGCCGGTGATCGCCGAAGGGCGGTACCGCACCACGGAACAGATCCGCCGGGCCTTCGAGGCGGGTGCGCACGCGGTGGTGATGGGCAACGCCGTCACCTCACCGCTGTGGATCACCCGCCGGCTCGTGCCGGCCGTCCCCCGCGCGGCGAGCGCCCCGAGAAAGAAGGAGTGACCATGAGAAGACGTACCCTGCTGGCCACCGGCGTGGCCGGGCTGACCACCGTGGCCATCGGCCGACCCGCATTCGCCGGGCCCGCCAACCGGCGGCTGACCGTGGCACTGGTCCCGCTGGACGACCGGCCGGTCAACACCTACGCCCCGCAGATGACCGCGGCGAGCGCCGGCGCCCAGGTGCAGCTGCCGCCACGGGAACTGCTGGGCCGCTTCTTCAACCCGGGCGACGGGGCCGCCATCGCCCGCTGGCTCGGCACCACCAACGGCGTCGACGGGTACGTGATCTCGGTCAGCATGCTCGCCTACGGCGGCCTGATCGCCTCCCGCACCGCCGCCCCAACCCTGGCGGCCGCCCTGGAGAACCTGGCCGCGATCCGAAACCTGCGCTCGACCCGGCCGGGGGCGGTGATCGAGGTGCACGACACCATCCAGCGCCTCGCCATCACCAGCACGGGCACCGAGCTGGACCAGTACCGCGACCTGCTGGTCAGCTGGGCGAAGCTCTACGACCAGGTGGTGAACCTCGGGCAGGAGGAGCTGCGGGCCCAGCTCGACGCCGTCCGGGCGCGAATCCCCGACCAGGTCGTTGAGGACTATCTCGCCGCTCGGGCCCGCAACCACCAGGTCAACCGGCTGATGGTCGAGTGGGTCGCCGACGGCACCATCAGCCACCTCGTGCTCTCCGAGGACGACACCGCGCCGGTCGGCCTGGCCCGAGCCGAGCGGGTGGAACTGGAGGCGCTTGTCGCTCAACTCGGCGTCGACGACCGGGTGGAGATCTTCCCCGGCGCCGACGAGGTCGACGCGTTGCTGGTCGCGCGGGTGATCGCGGCCGGCACGGCGCCCACCTACCGCGTGGAGTACGCCGGCGTCTCCGGCGAGGACTGGACCGCTCAACTGGAGGGCATCCCGTTCGCGGAGAACATCCGCCGGCACGTGGCCGCCGTGGGGGGACGGGTCGTCAGCGGCGACACGGACATCGTGCTCGCCGTGAACACCCCCTCGTCGGCACCCGGGCAGCGGGCCGCTGACCTGGACGCCTTCGTCGCGCGGATCGGCAAGCTGCTGGCTGCCGGCACCCCGGTCATCGTGGTGGACCCGCTCATCGTGAACAAGGCGGACCACGAACTGGTCGCGCGGATGGAGAGCGGCCTGGATCTCGCGGCGCTGCTGTCGTACTCGGGATGGAACACCGGCGGCAACGCACTCGGCCTGGCGCTCGGCCACGGCACCGCCCGGTGGGCGTACCTTCGCTCCTCCGGCAGCGGATTCGGTGTGCCCGAACTGCGCGGGCCCGGCCAGGCGCACGCCGAGTACCTGCTCTACCGGCTCGTCAAGGACGACCCGTGGAAGAACATCGTGCAGGTCGAGGCGTACGCGCACGCACGGGCGCAGGGCTGGGACCCGCTCGCGCTCACCCCCGAGCAGAAGACCTACTTCGACGGCTGGGTGAGCGAACGGCTGGTGCCGCTGACCGAGCGGTACTTCGCCGACCACTTCGCCGGGCACCGCATCGTGCTGGGCCAGCGAGGCGCGAAGACGTTCACGGCGACCCTGGCTCGCTTCGAGTCGGCGCGTGTCGAGCTGCCGTGGGACCGACTCTTCGAGGTGATCCTCGAGCCTCGGCTGCGACTGTCCTGACCGGACGGCCGGTCGCGCCGGGGGTTGACCCGCCGGCGCGACCGGTCCGGTGCCGTCGTCAGCCCGCGCGCTCGCGGTGCTGGCGCGCCTAGTGGTGCGGGCGGTTCGGGTCCGTCGCCGTCCCCCGTGCCGTCCGTCCCGGCCGCCCGGGTGTGCCCGTCGGCCGGCGTCAGGGCGTCGCTTCGATGATGCGCAGGTCGGGGTCGGCGCCGTCGCCGAGCGCCCGCAGCGCCTCCTGGTAGGCGGGTGTCTCGTGGGCGGCGAGCGCCGCGCCGACGCTGACGCCGCTTTGCGCTCAGGAGGGCACAGCAGCCCGTGTGGCGTCGAGGACCCGGCGTACCTCGTCGCCGTCCGTGGCCTCGCGCCCGTCGCGCCGCACCGGTGCCCGCAGGTGCACCTCCCGCGCGCCGGTCTCCGCGAGCACCTGCCGGACGTTGTGCGACCGGATGCCGCCGCCGGCGATGACCCGCAACCGGTCGACGGCCCGATGCCGCAGCGCGGCGATCCGTGGGGCACCGGCCAGCGCGCTCGGCGCCCCGCCCGAGGTGAGCACCGCGTCGGCCCCGAGGTCGATGAGTTCCTCGATCGCCCTCAGCTGGTCGCCGACCTCGTCGAAGGCCTTGTGCACCGTCACCGGCAGCGGTCCCGCAGCCTCGATCAGGCGCCGCAGCACGGCCAGGTCGAGGCCGCCCGCGGCGGTGAGGGCAACGGCTCGCCGGCCTGTCCGTTCCCGACGGCTGGGGCGCACCGGCCCTCGGTGACCACGACCACGACGAGGGTGGAGTGGCCTCGACACCTTGACGATGCCCGTCCGGCGCGAGTGGATTGGGCGTACACGGCCGGCGGGCAGCGAAGCCGCGGCCGTCCAAGGGACAGGATCTACACGACACTCCTCTCGAAGGAGACGCGGGACGGCTGGACCACCTTCAGACGCTAGACCTGAACCGCGTGCAGGCGGAGACCGATACACGCAACGTGGCATCTGCCCGCGTGCTGGAGAAGCTCGGGTTCGTGCGTGAAGGGACGTTGCGCGAAGACTGCGTCGTGAACGGCGAGGTCTCGGACTCGTGGGTCTACGGGCTGATCAGGCGAGAGTGGCCGACGAGGAAGGGACACGGTACGGACATGACGCTTCCCTCGCGCGGGCGGCCATACTGACCGTGCGGGCCGGGGCCCGACCACGAAGGAGGTGACCGCTGTGCCGATCGGTCGGCTCCACCATCTGATCGTCGACTGCCTGGATCCGACGGTCGAGGCGCGTTTCTGGAGCGCGGTCCTCGGCGACCCGATCACCTACGCGGACGAGGACTTCGCCGTCGTGTCGGCCAGCACGTCGGCGTCCGGGCTGGCGTTTCAGCGCGCCGCCGACCTGACGCAGCCGACGTGGCCGGAGCCGGCGGTGCCGCAGCAGATGCACCTCGACGTGATGGTTGACGATCAGGCCGCGGCAGGCGAGGCAGTGCTCGCGCTGGGTGCGCGGCGGTTGCCCGGCGAGCACGTGTACGCCGATCCGGCCGGCCACCCGTTCTGCCTGATCAGACGCCCCACCTGGGCGCCGCCCGTGAACTGAGCTCAGCCCTGGCTGTTACGGCTGGTAGAACTTGCACCGGCTGCACGGCAGCCTGGGCCACCGCAGTCCCGCCGACAACGAGGCCGCCCTGGCGGCCTGACCACCACACCGGTGGTGTCCGCCGCAGCGGAACGAGTCAGACCACAGGAGTGTCACAACGTATGGACGGAACCGCAGGCAGCCCGTGGGCGGTAACCGGTCTGGATCCACTGGCCGGACTGGTGTTGGAGCACCTGGTATCCGTGCCGTCGGCGGACGCCACCGAGGTGGCGGCCGCTGTCGGGGTGTCCTCGGCGGAGGCGGAACGAGCACTGCGGCACCTGGCGGACTCCGCACTGGCGCTGCAGATCGACGGCACGACACCGCGATGGGCGGCCGGCCCCCCACGGTCATCGCTCAGCGCCCTGCTGGCCCGGCGGCGGGCCGAACTGGCCCGTGTTGACGGCATCGTGGAGCGGCTTCACGAGGTGTACGAGGCGGTGTCCGGGCCGCGCGCTGCGCACCTGGTGGAGGTGCTGGAGCGCGAGGACGAGGTGCCGGCGCGCTACGGTCAGCTGCTGAAGGGGAGTTCGGTCGAGGTACTGCATCTGGCCAAGCCGCCGTATGTGACGGCCGCGCAGCCGTCCGTCGGGGAGTCGGGCGTGGCGCCCGGGGTGCGGATGCGGTCGGTGTACGAGACGGAGGGCTTCACCGACGCGGTGTCGCTCACGACGGCGCTGCGCGGGACGGGTCAGGGCGGGGAACTGCGGCTGGCGGCACGGCTGCCGGTGAAGTTGGTGGTGTTCGACCGGGCGGCGGCTCTGCTGCCGGTGCGCGGGGACCGCCCGGCGGCGGGTTCCTTGGTGGTGCACCCCCCCGCGCTGGTGGTGGCGCTGGTGGCGCTGTTCGAGAGCGTGTGGGAGCGCGCCGAGCCGGTGTCGCTGGCGAGCCGACATGACGGGCCGGCTCCGAAGGGCGGTCCGGCGACCGAGGGGCCGGACGGGCGAACACGGGAGATCCTGCACATGATGGCGACCGGGATGAAGGACGAGGCGATCGCCCGCGTGCTCCAGGTGAGCCGCCGTACGGTGCAGAAACATGTCAGCGAGGCGGGTTCCCTGCTCGGCGCCCGGACCCGGTTCCAGATCGCGCTGCTGGCGGCGGAGCGGGGGTGGCTCAAGGGCCCGGTGGGGAATTGACCAGGCCATGTCCTGAACGCGACGCCGCGCCGGGACCGCCCTGAGGGGTCCCGGCGCTTCGTCGTGGAGCGCGCCTCCTAGTAGGGGCTCACTTGCAGGACTTGGCTCCCTTCGCGTACGCCAGGCCGAAACCGCCGGCCGACGAGTCCATGAAGATCACCTCGCGCCCCGTGCCCGCCGTCGCGAACATCTGGGCGCCCGGGCTGCACGACGCCGGGCCGACGTACTTTCCGTTGAGCGTGTACTGCTTGAGCTTCGGATTGAGCGAGTTGTCCGGGTAGCCGCCGGTCGAGAGCCAGAGGTCCGCGGGGGCCTCCTCGGTAACCGTGAGGGTCGTGTCGGACAGCGTGAGGACGTCGGCGCGGATCGCCTGCGGGGAGTT
This sequence comes from Micromonospora sp. NPDC005163, assembly GCF_053599835.1. Lineage (NCBI taxonomy): Bacteria > Bacillati > Actinomycetota > Actinomycetes > Micromonosporales > Micromonosporaceae > Micromonospora > Micromonospora sp. NPDC005163. The sequence continues at coordinate 40,982 of NZ_JBSFYP010000012.1, read as the reverse complement.
CTCCTCGAAGAGCAGGTGGCTGGTGCCGGTGGCGAAGTCGAACAGCCGCACGGAGTCGTTGAACGTCCCCTGGCTCCACTCGCCGTCGACGTACCTGCCGTAGTCGCGGTTGATCACCCAGGCGACGCCGGTGGCGGACACCTGGGGGTAACTCATCGTCTCGGCACCAGGGTCACCGCCGGCGAAGGTCGTCTTCCCCGTCGCGATGTCGTACACCTCGACGCCCAGCGACCACCAGTTGCCGTTGGCGTCGGGCTGCGGGTAGTCCTCGTACCGGACGTAGGAGATCTTCCCGTTCTTGACGCTCGGCGCCGTCGCGTTCCCGAGCCAGTCGGGGTGGGCGAGGGTGTGGACGGTCCGCGAGCTGCCCTGCAGGTAGCGCACGACGTCGCGGTAGCCCTGCTCCGGGTCGTACTGGCTCCACGTGACGACGGTGCCGTCGAAGCTCAGGCCGTCGATCCGGTACGGGGAGCTGTAGAGCTCCTCGACCTGGCCGCCGCCGACTGGCGCCGACAGGATGTGGTCGACCTCCCACGTCGGGGAGTCGGGGTCCGCCTCGATCGACAGCCACACGACCCGCTTGCCATCGGTGTGCGGGAAGCTGTGCATGTTCCCGTCGTCCGGGGAGATCCGGTACGGCGCGACCTTGCCGTCAATGCGGCCCATCCAGATCGACGGCGGCTGGGTGTGGTTCGCGTCCGAGCGCGGCACGGTGAACCAGCCGCCGGCCATGCTCGCAGTCATGTCGACGTACATCCCGGTGTTGAGCCGGTCGACGAGGAGGTCGGTCTTCTTGCCGTAGAGGTTCGCCTTCCATCGCGCGGTGATCCCGCGCGAATCGAACGCCGCCCGCACCACCTTGAGGTCCTTCTGACTCAGGCCGGAGGACTTGGCGGAGGCGAGCACCGCCTCGCGGGCGTCGACGAAGTCGGACATCGGCGTGAGGTAGTCGGTGAGCGCCCGGTAGACGATCTTGTCGGCGACCGCGCCACCGAATGCCTGACGCAGGTCCCACAGCGCCCCGGACACGATCGTCGAGTTGAGGTGCACGCCGCCGTCGTCCATCTGCGGCGTGTCCATGAGGTGCTGGAAGTTCGCCGTGGTGGCGCCGTCGTCGAGGTTGCGCAGGGCGCACTTGGTGGGCGCCAGGGTGCGGCAGAGGTCGCCGCCGATCAGGCTCGCCTCGGGGTCGGACATGGGCGTGCCGGCCGCGTCGAGGTCGATGGCGTTGCCGAAGTAGTCGGCGATCGCCTCATTGAGCGCGCCGGGCTGGCCGGCATAGACGAGGTTGGCGGAGTTCTCCACCACACCGTGCGTCATCTCGTGGCCCACGACGTCCGGGTCGGCGGCCAGCGGCAGGTACTCGTCGTCGCCGCTGCCGTACACCATGCGGGTGCCGTCCCAGTACGCGTTGACGAACGGGTAGCCGCCGTAGGTAATGCCCACGATCGAGTTGATCGGCATGCCGTCATCGTCCAGGCTGTTGCGCCCGAGATTCGTCTGGAACCACTCGAACACCTTCGCGGCGTCCCAGGCCGCGTCCACGGCGCCGGCGTCGGTCAGGTCCGCGCCGAGTGTGCTCGACGGCGACGCGAACGGCCCCACGCCCTCGGGCAACTGGCCGTCGAGCAGCTCGTAGTAGTCCCGGCCCCGAGCGTCCCAGGTGGTGATCGGCACCGTCCGGCCGTCCGGGAGGGTGTGGGTCTGATCGATCATGAGGTAGGAGCTCGCGTCGTCGGTCCGGACGAGCGGGACCGGCACCGTGGCGCCGTGCAGGCTCCTGCCCTCGCCGACGACCGGCGTCGTGCCCTTGCGCGACGGGAGCGCCTTCGTAACGGCCCGCGGCGCGACGGCGGTCCCGCCGGCGGCCAGGGCGGCGGCCTGCTGCGCGGTGGCGAAGGGCTTGATCCGGCTGACGCTGAGCAGCGTCACGCCGTTCGTCGCACCCACGTACACGTCGCGGAGCACGGGCTGGCCCGTGACGACGTCCTTGCCCTTGACGAGCACGCGCCGGGCGAGCACGCCGGTGCCAGTCGGCATGACCACGAGACCCTGGTCGGTGCCGCTGAGATCGGCGTGGGCGGCGTCGGGCGTCGTGCCGGGCCGCGGGGCGCCGGCCACGACGGCCGCACCGGGGTGCAGGCTCTTGCGCACGTCCTCGACCGCTCGGGAGACCGCGATGTGCGCGGGCATCGGGGTGCTGGTCGTGTCGACGTCGAGGTCTGTGAAGTAGGTGCCCGACGTGCCGGTCACCGCCCGCTTGCCGGCCTTCTTCTCCATCCGCACCACGTACTGGGCGCCGAACACGGGCAGGCCCTTGTACTTCTGGTTCAGCCGGACCGTCTCCCGCGCGCCCTGCGTGTCGATGTTCGCGGTGGTGAGCGTGCCGGCCGGGTCGGCGATCCGGTAGCGGTCCTTGTGGCCCGCGAGGTGGGCCTTGGCGGCCTTGTCCGGTGCGATCGTGGCGTCGACCTGGTCGGCCAGGTCATCGACGAGCGCGGGGGCGTCCGTAGCGGGTGCCACGGTGGCCGGAACTGAAGCCTCCGCGGCGGTAGTCGTGCCCGTCGGCGACGGGGTCGCCGCGGTCGCGGCCTGGGCGGTGGTTCCGAGGAGGGCGGCCGTCGCCAGGACGGCGAGGGCGGGTGGTGCCTTGAGTCTGCGCATCTGTGCTCCTGCAAGGTGGTCCAGCGCCCGGCCGACTCCTTGCGGCACGGGGTTCGCTCACCCTCACCGCGGTGTCGCCATCGACACAAGGACGACTTTGCGCATCTGCACAAGTCAGAAGCCCGTCGAGGGAGAGCCGATCCGAACGGCACACCTGGTCGGGGCCGATGGTGGGCGCAGTGTCATCCCTGCACCCCGCACCGGTTCATGGCGACGAGGAGCGGCCGTTGGCAAGGGCTCGTTTCCCCGCGTGGCTCAAGGCCCGGTGCCCCGGCGCGACCGAGTTCGCTGCGCGGAGACTCCGTTCAGATGGGCGGGCGGCGGGACAGCAGGCATCCAGTCAGCGCCGCGGCGAGGCCGGCCAGCCCGGCTGCCGCGAAGCCGCCCGCTGGGACGGAGACGTCGATCGCCAGCCCGACGACCGGGGATCCGAGCGCGAAACCCGCGCTCAGCGCCGAGGATTGCAGACCTGTCGCCTCACCCCGCACGCTGGCCGGCGCAAGCCGGCTCACCGCGTCGGCCACCGTGGAAAGGGTTGGCGCGGTGAGAAGCCCGGCGCCGACCAGTGCCAGTCCCGGCGCACCGTTCGCTCGGGGCCGGACGCGCTTGCGGGCCCAGCACAGGACGATGGCCGAATAGCCGTGTGAGCTCTCCTGGGCGACCTGCCGGACCTCGATCGACCCGTCCAGCGGCCCGAACTCCGGCCGCAGCACCGCCCTGAGGTCGTGTTCGTCGACATCAGCACTGGGAAAGGTCCTTCCCGCGACGAGGTAGCCGCGACATCGGCGCAGGGCCGCGGTGACGAAGAGACCCCCGGGCTGGACCAGGCCCGTGATGTGTCGCATGAGGAGCTGCCAGGTGGGCCGGTCGTCGGTGGCGGAGTCCGCGCAGTAGGCGCTGACCACCGTCGCGTACCGGCGGTCCACCGGGCGGGCGTGCCGGCCATCCACCCGGATCAGCGCGGTGATCTTTCCCCTGACGAGGTCCTCGCGGGCGGCCACGTCCTCGTCGGTCGGGCAGCTGATCCCCTCGCACCGCAGGGTGTGGCGGACGAACGGTCGCCAGTCGTGGGCGTCGGGTTCGCGGTCGATCCACCGCTGGATCTCGCGGAGGTTGGCCGGCAGATAGTCGCCCAGGTGAATCTCCGATGCCACCTCGGCTGCCGCGAACACGTGGTGCAGGGTGGGCCCGACCCCGAAGAACAACACGGGTTGACCGCGCTCCGCGTGGCGCATCGCCTCGACGAAGAACGCGATGGTGGCGATCTCGTCCGGTTCGACGGCCCGGTAGTAGCTGGCGAGGTACTCGGCCGGTACCCAGTCCGTGTCGAACGAGGCGTACCGGTGGCGGCGGCGCCGGAGGAATGCTCGGGTGAGACGGGCGAGCCCGTACTCGTACAGCGCGGCACCGAGGTTCGCGCCGCCGAGGAACACGAGTGCGTCGTTCGAGCTGATCGAGTCGCTGAGCGCGGCGACCCCGAAGGCACCCGCGTAGTAGGGCACCTCCTTGGCGACCTCCGTACCGGCGTACCCGATGGCCGCCGCCACGCGCGGTGCGCGGGCGCTGTTCGTCATCCGCCGGATCACGTCGTACGCCGCTTTGGACAGCACGTTGGTGCTGGTTCCGGTCGTGGCCAGGAGCATCCAGTTCGCTCGCACAGTGGCGGTGAGGCCGATCCCCCAGACCGCGTAGCTCGCGACGAGAAACGCCACCACCCACTGGCGGTCGAGGCCGCTGAACAGACCGGAGGCGACCAGGCACGTGCCCGCGGCCACCACGCTCGCCTCCAGCGCGTAGGCCGACGCCACGGTGGCGGCAAGGCTGACGGTCCACTTCCTGAGCCCTGGGTGCTCCGTCGGCGGGCGCCGCGGTGGCCGAACCGCCTGCGCCACGGGAATCCCGTTCATACCGGTGCCGCCGCTCGGGCCGGTTCCCAGGCCACCGCCTGAAATACCGCGACCACCAGCGCGCAGACCGGTTGCCCGGTGCACCGAGCGCCCGCGACCTCGATGCCACGCCGCGGGAAGCTCGTACCCCGGTTGCGGCACAACGCGTCCAGAGAGGTGGTCACCAGCCTCCGCAGGCTCGCCTCGTCGCTGGCCTCGTGTTCCACCAGCAGTCCGCGTCCGCACCCGTCCTGCGCCCAGCCGACACCGGCCCAGGCCTCTGCTTGTGGCACCGCTGTTCGCGCCTGTGCCGCCACGCAGTACAGCCGGTCGCCCCAACTGCCCGAGGTACAGCCGATCCGGTCGACCTGTCGTACCGAGCTGGCGGGTGGCAACACCGAGCTGAGGTAGATCAGGTTACGGTCGGCGACGCCGGCCGCCACCAGCGCGGCGTCGAACGCTGCCAGCTGGGTCGGACCACGGCCGACGGCCCCGGCCACCAGGATGTTCATCGGTTCCCGCCAGCCGAGCGGAGTTCGGCCGGGGATGCCTGCGCGGTCCGCGTCCGTTCCGACCGGACGCGCTCGGCCTCGACCAGTACCCGGCGCGAGAGCTTGCCCGACGGCGCCCTCGGCACCGATGGGGTGAACCGAACGGCGTGGAGCCGCTTGTAGGGGGCGACCCGCTCAGCCACGTAGGCCAGCAGCTCGTCGGCCGTCGCCGGTCCCCGCAGCACCACGTGCGCGACCGGCACCTCGCCGGCGTCCGCGTCGGGCCGGGGCACCACGGCCGCGTCGGCGACCGCCAGGTGGGTGCGGAGCAGGTGCTCCAGCTCGGCCGGCGCGACCTGGTACCCCTGGTACTTGATCAATTCCTTCAGCCGGTCGACCACGTACAGGTAGCCGTCCTCGTCGAAGTAGCAGAGATCGCCGGTGTGCAGCCAGCCGTCGGCGTCGATGGTGGCGGCCGTGGCCTCCGGTCGGTCGCGGTAGCCCCGCATGAGCTGCGGGCCACGGATCCACAGCTCGCCGGCGCGTCCGGCACCGAGGTCGCCGCCGCCGCCGTCCGGGTCGACGACGCGCGCCTCGGTGTTGGGTACCAGCCGGCCGACCGACCCGCGCCGCGGCTCGTCGAGTGGGCCGACGGTGACCATGGCGCTGGCCTCCGTCATGCCGAGGCCCTGACTGACCACACAGCCGAGCCGCTCGGCGCACCGCTGTTCCACATCGGCGCCGAGAGGTGCCGCACCCACGCCGAGGCTTCTCAGCGACGACAGGTCGTGCCTGTCCACCAGCGGATGGTCGGCCAACGCCGTCGCCAGCGGCGGTGACACGACGCTGACCGTCGCCCGGTGTTCCGCAATGGCCCGAAGGAAGACCTCGAGGTCGTAGCCAGCCAGGGTCACGACGGTGGCGCCCGCCGCCAGGCTGCAGGGCAGCAGGAAGTTGAACCCCATGACGTGGAAGAACGGCGCTGCGGCGAGGACCACGTCGTCCTCGCGGAAATCGATCACCGCCTGGCTCTGGCGGACGTTCGTCACCAGGTTCGAGTGGGTCAGCTCCACTCCCTTGGGCAGGCCGGTGGTGCCGCTCGAGTAGGGCAGGGCGGCCAGCTCGTTGTCGAGGTCGCTCGTCACCTCCGCCGGCGGATGGTGGTGGGCGATCAGCTCGCGGAACGACGTCGCGCCCGCCGCCTCCCCGAAGACCAGCACCTCCTGGACGCCGGCCAGCTCGGCGGCCGCCAACGCGCGGTCCAGGAACGGCGGGACGGTGACCAGCATCCGCGCCGCGGCGTCGGTGAGCTGGCCGGCCAACTCCTCGACGGTGAGCATCGGGTTGGCGCCGGTGACGATCCCGCCGGCCGCCATCGTCCCGTAGGCCGCCAGGGCGTACTCGGGCAGATTGGGGCTGTAGAGGGCCAGGACGTCACCCGCCGCGAAGCCTCGGGCGACCAGGCCGGCCGCGACCCGCTCCACACCGGTGGCCAGCTGGCGGTAGCTGATCGTGCGGCCGGTTACGCCGTCGATCAGGGCCGGCTTCTCGCCGAGGCGGGCGGCGTGCCGCAGCACGAGCGATTGCACGGTGGTACCGCCGACCTGCACCTCGGGCAGTTCGCTGCGGAACGGGTGGACGACTGCCATGGTGACTCCCCTGCCGTGTGCGACCACACCAGCCGGCGGGATGCCGCTGGTGGACCGGGTTTCGCCCCTCATGACCCGACCGTAGGGAGCCGTCGTGTGCAGACCGTTTCCCGACCGTTTTCGCAGCGTGGATCGCGATAGAGTTCTTCGCGGACGACGACGGCGGTGGCGATGCGGGACCAGGAGTTGCGTGTCCGGGTGCTCGGCGGGGCCGAGCTGACGGTCGGCGGCCGTCCACTGGTCGAGCTGGCCTCTGCCAAGGCGACGGCGCTCCTGTTCTACCTGGCGGTCACCGGCACCGCCCACTCACGCTCGGCGCTGGCCGGGTTGCTCTGGAGCGACCTTCCGGAGCCGACGGCCCGGGCAAATCTGCGGCTGGTGCTGACCAAGCTGCGTCGGGTCGTCCCGGAGCATGTGGCAGTGAGCAGGCAGACCATTGCGCTCGCGGACAGCCGGCAGGTGTGGGTCGACGCTGTGGAGGTGGGCCGGGTGGCCGCCTCCGATCAGGACGACGACGAGCTGCTGGAGGCCGTCCGGCTCTGCCGAGGCGATTTTCTCGAGGGTTTCGGCGTCCCCGGAGCCCCGCTGTTCGACGAGTGGTTGGCCGACCGGCGCGCCGCGGTCCGAGCGGACATGCTCGCGCTCATGGACCGTGCCGTGCGGCGGGCCAGAGACCGGCGGGATGCTGCCGGCGGCATCGAGGTGACCCTTCGTCTGCTGCAGCTGGAGCGGCTCCACGAGGAGGCGCACCGCGCGTTGATGTGGTTCCTGGCCGTGGGCGGTCAGCGCAGCGCCGCTCTCGCCCAGTACGAGACCTGCCGCTACCTCCTCCGAGAGGAGCTGGGCGTCGAGCCAGCGCCGGCCACGCTCGCTCTGCGGGACGAGATCGCCAGCACCGGTGGGTTCACCGCGCTGGGTGTCCTCCCGGCCACGGCGAACCCGGCCCGGTCGGCCGGGTCGCCGACGTCCGACCTGCCTCGCCCACTCACCGCGCTGATCGGTCGGGACCGGGAGCTCGCGCGTCTGCATGAGCTCCTCGACGATCCGGCGTGCCGGCTCGTGACCCTCGTAGGCCCCGGCGGAATCGGTAAGACCCGGCTGGCGGTGGAGGTCACCGCGAGTCGGCGGACGCGGCATCGTGGCGGGACGGTGTTCGTGTCGTTCGTGGGGACCAGCGCGGCCCGCCCGGACGAGGCCGCCGACCTGGTCGTCGCCGGCCTCGCCCGCGCGCTGGAGGTAGAGCTGGCCGTGCCCCGCGAGCCACTGGACCTGCTCACCGACCAGCTCGCCGGCCGCAAACTGCTGCTGGTGCTCGACAACCTGGAGCACCTCCGGGACGCCGCGGGGGTCCTCGCCGAACTGCTGCGACGAGCACCGGGTACGCAGCTGCTGGTGACCTCCCGGCGGCAGCTGGGGCTGGGCGTGGAGTGGCTGGTCGAGGTGCCCGGCCTGCCGTACCCGCCGCCGGGCGCCGACGCGGACGCCGCCGGCTACGAGGCGGTGCAGCTCTTCCAGGAGCGGGCGCGGCCGCTGCGCCCCGGCTTCCCCGCCGTCGTCGACGCCGAGGGCGTCGGTCGGGTGTGCCGGCTGGTCGCCGGTGTGCCGCTGGCCATCGAGCTGGCCGCCCGCTGGGTACGGTCCGCCAGCCCGGCCGCCATCGCCGACCGGCTCGCCGACGGGCTCGAACTGCTCGAGACGACCGCACCTGACGTGGAGCGGCGGCACCGCAGCCTCCGCTCGGTGATCGACTGGTCGTGGCGGCTGCTGACCGACGAGGAACGACGGACCCTGCGTCGGTTGTCGGTGCTGCGCCGCAGCTTCGACCTCGCGGCCGCCGGCGCCGTGGCGGACGCCGGACTGCCGATGCTGGCCAGCCTGGTCGACCAGTCGCTGGTCGCCGTCGGTGGGGATGGCCGCTACGAGATGCACGAGCTGCTCCGGCAGTACGCCGCCGAGAGTCTGGCCACGGACCCGGCGGAGGAGGCGCGGGCGCGGTGGCGCCACGCCGAGCACTATGTCGCGCTGCTCCCCCCACCGGATGAGGCCCGCGCCGAGGGCCGGCCGAGTCTGGAAGTCGAGCAGGAGAACCTGCGCGCCGCCACCGACTGGCTCATCCTGGACGCCGACCCGACCGCGCTCGACGCCCACCTGCTGCGGCTGTGGGCGCTGTACCGGCGCCTGGGCTGGTTCCGGGAGGCTCAGGTCTTCTTCGGCGCCGCCCTGGAACGCCATGGGATCACGACCCTGCAGCGGGCACGCTGGCACCGCATGCTCGGCGAGACGCACCAGCAGCTCGGCGAGGCGAACGCCGCGCGGTACCACCTGGAACGGGCGTTGGATCTGCTCGGCGCCCGCGTGCCGGCGTCGACGACGGGCCGGCTGGGGATGCTCACGTCACAGGTGGCACGCCGGACACTCCGGGGCCTGCGGCCGGGTGGTGCCGTCGCCCGTCGTGCGGAACGGCGCGAGGCGGCCCGGGAACGCGCCGCCACCTGCTTCACGATCGCCGAGGTCTACTGGGTGCTCAATGAGCACTTCCCGATCCTCGCGGCGTCGATCTCGTCGTTGAACGATGCCGAACGCGCCGGGGACCTCGACCTCATCGTCCGGGCGCAGGCCGGTCTCGGGATGACCGTCGGCACCCTGGGGTTGCGCCAGCTCGCGGGCCGACACCTCCGCGCCGCGAGCGCCGCCGTCGAGCGCACCGACGACCCGCTCACCGCCTGCTGGGTCGGCATCGTGGGCGGGCTGCACTGGACCGGCGTCGGCGACTGGGCGGCGGTCGAGGCCGGTGCCGACAGGGTCCTGAAACTCCGACGCCGGACACCGATGCACCGGTGGGCCGACGAGGTGCTGCTGATCACCGCGGTCACCCGGTACCTCACCGCCCGCTATTCGCAGGCGGCCGCGGCGGCCGTCGAGGCGATGGCTTCCGGCCGCGACCGCCGCGATCCCATCGTGCACCTGTGGGGGCTGCTCGTCCTGATCGAGACGGCCCTGCGCGCCAACCCCGACGACGCGGCTCTGGCGGGCTGGTCCGAAGAGGCCGCACAGCTCCTGCCGGCAGCAGCCCGGATCGACGCCGCCCGCCTCCACGTCGCCACCGCCCGCCAACACCTCGCCGCCGGGCGGCGGGCGGACGCGTGGCAGGCGATCCGCACCGCCGACCACCTGATGGGCCTACATCAGTCATTCGAGCAGTACGCCATCGAGGCGCACGCCGGCGTCCCCGAGGTCTGTCTGACGCTGCTCGAACAGGCCGGCTCTCGGGAAAATCCGGCTGGCGGAGCGGACGAGCCGGACCCCGCCCACCTACGCGCGACCACAGCGGTCGCCCTGCGCCGGCTGCATCGCTACGCCCGCACGTTTCCCATGGCCCGTCCGAGGGCGCTCATCTGCCTGGGCTGGCACCGCTGGCTCGACGGCCGCGCCGGGGCCGCCCGCCGGGCGTGGGTCCGGGCGGTACGCGAAGCCGAGCGCCGTGGGATGCCCTACGAACTGGCGCGCGCCCACCACGAACTCGGCCGTCACCTCGCCTCGGGGCAGCGGTCCACCCTCGGGCTCACCAGGGCCGAGCACCTGGATCGGGCGATCGCCGGATTCGACGCCGCCGGGTGTGGCGCCGATCTGCGCCGAGTTCAGGCGCTCGCCGGTTACTTGTCCGGCCGTACCATCTCCCGGTGATCTCCCCCCGCCGACGGCTGGCCGCCGCGTCCATTCTCCTGGTGTTGGAGGCGGTGGCGTTCGGGCTCGTCGTGACCGAGTCCGTGACCGGTGCGATCGCCGCCGTTGCCATCACCTGCGTGTCGTTGTGGGTGCACCTCGTCCTGCACGAGTGCGGGCACCTTGTCATGGCGAAGCTGCTGCGTCTGCCGGTCATCGCGGTCCGTATCGCACCCTTCGGCGGGTGGCGGAACGAAGTGTCGGTCCGGCCAGCGCCGTCGGCGACCGCGCTGCCGCTGCGGATGGTGCTGTTCTACCTCGGTGGCCCGATGGCGAACCTGTGCAGTGCGGCGGTGCTCTGTGCCGCAGCGGCGTTGACGAGCACGGCGTTGACACGCCTCGCGCTGTTCGGCGCAGCGCTTTTCGCGGCGCTGCTCGGGGTGGTCAACCTCATTCCCGGGACTTCGCCCCGCAGTGACGGCCGCAACCTGCTGCGCTGGCTCCTCGCGCCAACAGCCACCCTTGCCGCGCTACGGGCTGGCTACTACCAGGAGGAGGTGAGCAGCACGTTGCGGACGATCGCCCGAGGGCAGGTCGACGACGATCGTCTCGGAGATCCAGCTCGCGACGGCAACGACCCGCGACTCGCGCTCGCCGCCGTCCACCGGCGCTGGAGCACGGGCCACACGCAGTCGACGGCGGACCTCATCGCCGACGCTGAGCGGCTCGCGGCGCTGGCGCGCGCCGACCGCACCGATCCCATGACCGCCGCCGCAATCGGACAGGTGCTCACCGTGCAGTTCGGGTTGTGGTACCTGTACGCCGCGGTGGTGAACGAATCGCCGGTCCAACACCCGGAGGTGGTGGAGATCGCGGAACTGGCCCAGCTCGCCTTCCACGTACAGCCGCACATGTTGTCCGCCCGTGTCGCCATGAGCCTGGCTCACCTGCTCAACCAGCGGCCGGAGCAGGCGCGTTCGCTGCTTCTCGACATTCGGCCGAGTGTCGACCCGCCGAACCTGTGCAGCGTCGCGTTACTCCTGCGGGCCATCGCCGAGTGTTACCTCGGCAACCACGCCGATGCGGACGCCCTCACCAGGGCGGCCGGCCGCGACCACCCGCAACTGACGCAGGTCGTTGCCGCGATCCAGGCTGCGGATCCGGTGCCGCCCCTGTTCGCCCCGGCACCGATGGCGGACACCTGACCGCGAGGGCATGTCCGCGGCACCGGTTCGGCTCGACAGACCGGCCGGTCGGCGTGGCGCCGGGGTCAGGCCCCGCGCGACGGCGCGCGGCGCAGCGAGCTGGTCGCGTTCACCCCGGCCTTGTCACTCACCCCGATGCCCAGCCGCTCGACCAGTTCCCCGCCCAGCCAGGCAGTCCCCAGGGCCAGGATGATGCCCGCGAAGCTCAGGACCAGCGCGGCGGCGTTCGGCTCCCAGTTCTCCCGGGACAGACGCACCAGCCAGCTCACCGCGAACAGGATCACGACCACCAGGTTGCCGACGCCGTGCGCCGCGCCGATCCGCTTGGCCCGGGTGCCGGCCGGGATGGCACTCCAGTCGATGAGGCCGAACAGGGCGGCGACCACGCCGCCGATGACACCCGCCGCGATGGTGTACGCGGCGGAGATCTGGAATCCGGTGCGGTCGGTGATCAGATAGAGGATGTCGAAGATGACCGACGTGGCGAGGAGCCCGAGCGGGAACACGATCAGCATGGGATGGATCGCGTGACCCATCGCCTTGGCTCGACTTTCCACCACTACCTCCTGTCGGGGCGACAACCGCGCCCGCATACCCGGACCGGACGCCGATACACCCGGCGGGACAGTTCGGTTTCAACGGCCGCCGGCGGACCGAGCGTTCAGGTGAATGGCGTCGCGTATGACCGCGGCCAGGGCGGGTTCACCGACGTCGGAGCAGCCCTCGTTTGGTTATGAAGGCTCGCAACGTCTCGGCATCCTCGGCCGACATCAACCAGCGTGGGATCACGGTCGCCGGCATCCGGCCGACGTACACGATCCAGAACTCCGGGGTATCCCTCACCTCGGCGACCCCGTCCCAGGCTATGCCACCGGACTCCGAGCCGCTGCGCATCATGATGTTGTCATCGGTGATGTCGTAGGCGCCCTCGACGGCGTAGCGACTGGAGCGACGCCGGGCGCGCCACCGCACCCACGGCCAGTACAGCATCGACAGCAGGCCGCCCACGATCATCGCCATCCACAGCGGCGAAGTCTGTTCACCCCACCCGGACCCCCGCGAGACGGCCAAACCGATCGCCCCGACCGCCGCCAGCACCGCACCGATGTAGCCGAACCTGCGCAGCCGGACCCTGCCGAGCGCAGCGGCCACGCGGCCTGGGTAGGCGGGATCGGCTGGGACGTCAAAACGGATGTGCACGCCAGAACGATAGTGCCCCCACCCGCCCCCTGGCAGCGCCTGACTCCCGCCGCCGGGCCGGACCGTCGAGCGCCGCCGTTGTCAGCGGCACGCGGCAGGAGCCTCTGCTCATCGGCGGTCCCGCGAGAATTCTTCTGGCATAGCGTCGGATCCAGGGCGAGTCGTTCGTAGAGCAGGCGAGAGGCAGCTGGACGAGGTCGCCGGGACAAGGGAGCCATGGGATGACGCGATACTTGATCTCGTTCAATGACGGCTCGATGGACCACATCCCCGACGAGGATTGGCCCGACGTGGGCAAGGCATCGCACGCGGTAGTCCAGGAGGCCGTGAACGCCGGCGTGTTTGTGTTCGGCGCTGGACCCGAACGCCAGAGGGCGAGCGTCGTGGCAACGGACGGGATGGTCACCGATGGCCCTTACCCGGAGACCAAGGAGGTCATTGGCGGGTTCGTGGTCGTCGACGTGGCCTCACGCGAGGAGGCGCTGACGTGGGCTGCCAAGATTGCCGGCGCTTGCCGCTGCGCGCAAGAGGTTCGGGAGCTCATGCCCGATCCCGAAACAGACGCGATGCTTCGCCGGGCTGACATGTGATGGTGACGTTCCGACGGTGTCGGATCGAGGAAGACTCGCCACGTCAGAGCAAGACTTGCGTCGGAGTCGCTCTCATCGCGGCTGCGCACCGTAGGTTGGTGTGGCTCTCATCTGGCGTGCGCCCCGCCGGTCACCGCGGCGGTGAGAGGCTCAAGAGGTCAGGAATGGTCCGTTCGCAGCGGCTGATCGCAGGCGGCGGCACGATCCAGTAGCAGGCTCCGCTCCCGCTCGTTGCGGGTCAGCGACGCCGCCCGCTCGAACTCCGCCCGCGCCTCGGCGTGCCGGCCCAGCTTGACCAGGAAGTCACCGCGTGCACTGGGCAGCAGGTGGTAGTTCTGCATGGCCGGGAAGGCCATCAGCTGATCCAGCAGCGCCAGCCCGGTCGCCGGCCCGAACGCCATGGACAGCGCCACCGCGCGGTTCAGCTCGACCACCGGGGACGGCATCGCCTCGGCCAGATTCTCGTAGAACCAGGCGATGCGCTCCCAGTCGGTGTCCTCGAAGCGGCGTGCCCGGGCGTGGCACGCGGTGATGGCCGCCTGCAGCACGTACGGGCCGGGCTTGCCATCGATCAGGGCCTCGGCACGCTCCAGCGCGGCCAAGCCGCGGCGGATCAGCAGCTGGTCCCAGCGGGCCCGGTTCTGGTCGCCCAGCAGGATCGGCTCGCCCCCGGGGCCGGTGCGAGCGACCGCCCGGGAGGCCTGGATCTCCATCAGCGCCACCAGGCCGTGCACCTCGGGCTCGCGCGGGGCCAGCCGGGCCAGGACCCGGCCCAGCCGCAGGGCCTCCTCGCACAGCGCCGGCCGCATCCACTCGTCGCCGGTGGTGGCCGAGTAGCCCTCGTTGAAGATCAGGTAGACGACCTCGAGCACCGAGGAGAACCGGGCCGCCAGCTCGTCGCCCTGCGGTACCTCGAACGGCACCTGGGCGTTGGCCAGGGTCTTCTTGGCCCGCACGATCCGTTGCGCCACGGTCGGTTCCGGCACCAGGAAGGCCCGGGCGATCTCGTCGGTGGTCAGGCCGCCGAGCAGCCGCAGGGTCAGTGCGGCGCGGGCCTCCGTGGACAGCACCGGATGGCAGGCCACGAACACCAGCCGCAGCAGGTCGTCGCCGATGCCGTCGTCCTCGGCGACCATCGCGCCGATGTCCGGGGTGGATTCCTCGAGTTCCCGGCCGACCTCCTCGACCTTGCGCTTGAAGGTCTCGTTGCGCCGGATCTGGTCGATGGCCCGACGCTTGGCGGTGGTCATCAGCCACGCGCCCGGATTGCGCGGCACGCCCTCCGCCGGCCACTGCTCCAGCGCCGCGACCAGCGCGTCCTGCGCCAACTCCTCGGCCACGCCGATGTCGCGGACGAGCCTGGTCAGTCCGGCGATGAGCCGGGGCGCCTCGATCCGCCAGGCAGCCTCGATCGCGCGGTGGGTGTCAGTGGCCACGGCCCCCGTCTACCCCACCGCGCGATCGGACGCAAGCACGCTCATGCCACGCGGGCGGGTTCGGTCCTGAGCCGAACCCGCGTCTCCCAGGTTGCGGTGATCAGTTCCCGGCGACCGTCGCGCGCCGCCTCTCCACGGCCGCCTGCTGCTCGGCGGTGAATTCCTCGCCGAAGTCCTCGGCGTGGAAGACCCGCCGGATCTCGATGTTGGTCTGCGCCCCCACGCCCGGGTGCTGGATCGGGCAGCGCTTGAACCACTCGACACACTCCTCGAGCGACTTCATTTCGACCAGGTAGTAACCGGCGATGAGCTCCTTGGTCTCGGTGAACGGCCCGTCCACCACGGTCTTCTTGTCGCCGTCGAAGTAGATCCGGGCACCCTTGGCGCTGGACTGAAGGCCGCCGGCGTCCAGCAGCACGCCGGCGTCGACCATCTCCTGAATGAACTTGCCCATCGTGTCGAAATCCTCGGTGGCGGGCAGCACGCCGGCCTCGCTCGCCGCGGTGGCCTTGGTGATCACCATGAACCGCATCGCTGTCTCCTCATGTCAGGGTGCCATCTCACCTACGCGTCGAACGGCGGTCGGCCCGCTCGACACCCTGCCAGAAGTTTTTTCCGCCGCGCTTGGCAACGCCGCGCTCGGCGGGTCGGCGGGTCCGCTGCCCACCAGGCGAAGGCGGCCGGTCCGGCCTAGCGGGCGCCCGACGGCGGCCAGCGCTGGCGGGACGACCCTCCGCCCGGTTCGGTTGACTCCTGACCTGTGCGGATGTGTTCCTCACTGGAAGGATGTCTGTATGCCGAAGGCGTTCCCGCCGGAGTCGCGTCGTGATGCGGTCGCGGTCGCCCGCGCGGGTGAGGCGCCGATCGCCAAGGACCCGCACACGCGGCCTGAACTACTCAACCCCGCGAGTCAATCCAACCCGGGACGGTACGCCGGCAAAGCTGGAAGGCGACAGGGTTGAGCAGCGATCTGCGCGTGGCGGTGGCCGGTGCCGGCCTCGGTGGGTTGTGCCTCGCCCAGGGGCTCGTGCGGGCCGGCGTCGACGTCCAGGTCTACGAACGCGACGCCGCGCCCGACGTCCGCCGGCAGGGCTACCGGCTGCACGTCGACGCACGCGCCAGCCTGGCACTCGACAAGTGCCTGCCGCCGAAGCTGTTCCGGCTGTTTCTCGCGACGGCGAGCCAGCCGAGCAGGAAGTTTACCGTTCTCTCCGCCCAACTGCGCGTCCTGCACGAGACACTCACCGACCCGAACCGCGACCCGTACCAGCCCGAGACGCTCAGCACGTCGGTCAACCGCGGGACGCTTCGCGAGATTCTCGGCGCAGGCCTCGACGATCGGATCCACTTCGGCCGCGAGCTCGACGAGTACGAGCAGGACACGGCCGGTGTGACAATGCACTTCGCGGACGGTTCGACCGAGCGCGCCGACGTGCTCGTCGGCGCGGACGGCGTGCACTCGGCGGTCCGCCGCACGATGCTGCCCGACGCGACGGTCGTGGACACCGGGTCGCGCATCATCTACGGCAAGACGCCGCTCGACGACGAGACGCGACGGCTCGTCCCGGCGGCGCTACGTGACGGGTTCACCGCGATCATCGGCGGCCACATCGGCTTGGCGACCGGACTCGTCGAGTTACGCCAGCCGCCGCCGGAGGCGGCCGCCGCAATCGCCCCGAGGGTGAGGTTGAGCCCGACCGGCGACTACCTGATGTGGGGCGTGTCCGCGCAGCATGACCGGTTCCCAGAGTCAGACGCGACGATGACCGGGATGGACGCGGTGGCGCTGCATGTCGTCGCGTCCACGGCGATCCGTACGTGGCACCCCGACCTGCGCGCGCTGCTCGCCAAAGCCGCGGTCGACGAGACGTTCCTCGTCCGGGTCCGCAGCGCCGAACGCGTCCAGCCGTGGACGCCGAGCCGGGTGACCCTGCTCGGCGACGCGATCCACGCGATGAGCCCGGCCCGTGGCTCCGGCGCGAATACGGCCCTACTGGACGCGTCGAACCTGTGCGGTGCGCTCACCGGTGGCGGCACCGACATCGTCGCAGCGATCGGTGCCTACGAGGAGAAGATGCGCGACTACGGCTTCACCGCAGTCGAGGCGTCCCGGCAGGCAGAGACGCGTACCGCTCGCTGGGGGAACTCGGTGTGGCTCTGGATCTTCAACCATCTGCCGAAGCCACGCTCCCGCACGTGACGGCCGGGCGCGGGTGTCCGCCACCGGGCAGGGCCCGTAGGACCGACGCCGCGATGCGCACTCGGTACGACCTCGGTGTAGGTGCCGGACATCGGACGGCCGCGGCCTGGGCTCGCGATGCCAGGACCAGGCCTTGCCCGGCACACACCCGGGCAGCTACAGGGCAGTCGCGGTCTTCTCCAGGATGCTGCCAAGTGCGCCGTAGTCGACGGTTTGCCCATCTCTGATGTCAACGGCTTTGCGTTCACCGTTGCCCAGAGCCCGAAGAAACCCCTTGACCTCAGGAACGTCCGTTGCGTTGAACATCATGAACGAGACCTTGTCCTTGGCCACCGCGATGACGGCCGCGTAGTGCCCGTTCTTGAGGTAGTGCGGCTTGCCGTACTGGAGCCGCTCCTCGACATCTGGAATGGTCTGGCCGACCATCGCACGTAGTTTCTCGCACACATCGATCTGCCACGGCTGCGCCTTGTTGATGTACTGGGTGACATCGTCACTCAAGGTCTTCTCCTTCATTGTCGTTGCCAGAAATGACGGTCCATATCCAGACCGATGCACGACGACCAGCTGGGTCTCATCGTAGATCCGGATCGTGCCGGTGCACCGCCCCGTTTACCCGTCACCGACACGCGTGTCACCACGCCGCCCGCGCCATCGGCGCAACCGTCACCGGCGTGACCCGTCACAGGTTGATTTGAGCGCTCTCGACCCCGGCGAGCACGACCAGATCCGCTACTGGAAGCCAACCACCCTCGGCGAGCTGCTGTTCAACCACTGGGACTGAAGACCAGTAGCCTGAGACAAGGAACAACCAAGATCATCTAGTCGGACGTGTCACGAATCAAATGACAGCGATCCGTAACGCATCAAGTGGAGCCCGACATCGCCGGAAGCCGGCTGTCCGGTTCTCAGGACCTGCGTGACATATCGGTATAAGGAACTCACCGGCGTCGACTGTCGCCCGTCCGTGTAACGCGGGTCGCTCGATCCAGTCCATGGCGGCACGTCCGCGATCATCGCCGCTGCCGCATGTCAGAATGCTCCCAAACGTGGAGCAGAGCCGGCAGAACGGGCGAGCCGATGACGACGGGCAGGGCGTCCGAGCTGGTGCGGAAAGCCGAGGATCCACAGCGGGCCACGTTCCTGGAACTCTTCTTCGACCTGGTGTTCGTCCTCGCGCTCGCTCAGCTCTCGCGCGGCCTGGCCGAGGATCTCGGGTGGGGCAGCGCCTTCCGGACGCTGGTGCTGTTGGGGGCCCTGTGGTGGGTCTGGTCCAGCACCGCGTGGCTGACCGACCGGACGGACCCGCAACGAACGGTAATCCAGGCGCTGGTCATCGCGACCATGGTCGGCAGCCTGGTGATGGCGGCCGCGGTGCCCGAGGCATTCGGCGACACGGGCCTGATCTTCGCGGGCGCCTACGTCGCCATCCAGCTCGGCCGCGGGCTCGTCCTCGTGGTCGTTCTGCGTGGCCACGAACTGCAGCGCACCGGCGTGCGCGGGCTGTTCTGGTACGGCCTGTCGGCGCTGCCGTGGTTCGCGGGGGCGCTCGTGCACGGTACGGCGCGTGGCGCGTTGTGGGCACTCGCGGTGGTCCTTGACCACACGGCAGGCAGAATCGGCTTCCCCACCCCGGGGGCGGGCCGTACGCCCAGCGAAGATCTTGTGATCTCGGGCGAGCACCTGTCCGAGCGCTACCGGCAGTTCTTCATCATCGCGCTCGGCGAGCTGATCTTCGTTACCGGACTGGCCCTGAGCAGCAGCGGCTTCGCGCCGGACAGGGTCGCCGCGTTCGCAGTGTCGATCGCGACCACCGTGCTGCTGTGGCGGATCTACATATACCGCGCTGGGCAGGTCCTGGCCGAAGCGATTGCCCTGTCTGGCGACCCGGTCCGCCTCGCCGGAACGGCGTCATACGCCCACCTGGCCATGGTGGCCGGCGTGGTCGCTACAGCCGTCGGCGACGAACTTGTCATCGCAAATCCACTCGGGCACACCCCACCGGCCTGGATCGCCGTCATCCTCGGCGGACCCGCGCTGTACCTGGCCGGGCGCGCCCGCTTCGAGCACGCGGTATTCGGCCGCGTATCCCGGTCCCGACCAATCGGCGTCCTTACACTGGCCGCCCTGACACCGGCGATGCTCCCCCTGCCACCAGTCGTCGTCGCCACCGCCGCTGCCCTCGTCCTGACCGGCATCGCCATATCCGACGCAGCCCGCGCCCGCGGACGGCCGCCCGAGCCACCGTCACCACCCGGCTAGCCAGAAGTTTCACCCATGTCTCGAGACTGATCTGTTACGCACGTCCCGCAAAGAGCTACTGGCAACCGGGGAAACCGTACGCAAGCGGACGGCCGGAACTGGCACAGAACTCACCAGCCAGGAAGCCCAGATCTCCAGACTGGCCAGAGACGGGCACACCAACCCTGAGATCGCCGCCCAGATGTTCATCAGCCCACGCACGGTGGAGTGGCACCTCGGCAACGTGTTCAGCAAGCTCGGCGTCAGGTCACGCAGGCAACTCCGCACATTGCTCTCCCCTTCGCAACCGCCGCCGACGTAATCAGCAGCGGTCTCGCGATATCTGGCAAGGAGACCCGCGCGCGAACTCACGCCCAGCTTGGGGAAAAGGCCTTGTACAGGTGGGTCGAGACGGTACGCGGCGGCAGCACGAGTCGCGCGGCGATCTGCTTCGTGGCCGACTCGTCCACCGACGTGCAGCGGTGTCCCGCCTGGTGCTTTCCGATCGTCACCCAGTCCTCCGCCCTGCGAGGCCACGTCTCCGTCCCCCCGGATCGACCTGATTTCCTTTAGCATCGTCGGCGTAGCAACGCGGCTGGTTCAAATCAACATGAAGGCTCGGGACGACTCCGCGCTGGGCGGCTTCTGGGCGCAGGCGCTCGGCTGGGAAGTCTCCAGCGAGGGCCCCGGCGTGACCAACCTCGAACCCGAGGGCTTCGTCTACCCCGACCCCGTCGCTGTCTGCATCGACCTCGTCGTCTCCCCGGAACCCAAGACGGTGAAGAACCGCGTGCACGTCGACCTCGCCACCACCTCGGCGGCCCATCACGCGGAGTTGATCACGCGCCTGAAGGATCTCGGCGCAACACCCGCCGACGTCGGCCAGGGCGACGTCCCATGGACGGTCATGGCCGATCCAGAGGGCAACGAGTTCTGCGTGCTGGACTGGCACGACCCGATCCGAGACACCGGACCGATCGCCACGGTAGTGGTCGACTGCGCGGATCCGCGTGCCATGGCCCGCTTCTGGGGCAAGGCCATGGACTGGACCCTGCACGAGGTGACCGACCACAAAGCGGTACTGCGCTCCGCCAAGGGTGTCGGCCCATATCTGCAGTTCCTCCGCACACCCGACGTGAAGACCGTGTGGAACCGCGTCCATCTCGACGTCCGCCCGTACCCGGGTGACGACCTGGAGGTCGAGGCGGCCAGGCTGCGCACTCTCGGCGCCACCGCCATCGACCTAGGCCAGAACGAAGTCCCGTGGACGGTCCTCGCCGACCCCGAAGGCAACGAGTTCTGCCTCCTCGCCCCAGGCTGAGCAAAACCCTCTTCACCCGCTCACTACGGCAACGGCGCGGACGTGCGACGGCCGCCGCGCCCCGGGCGGCTGCCGACCCACCAGCTGCCCACCCAACGGGCTGTCGTTCTGCGGCGGTCCTCCGGACGTCCCGCTGTCCGCGCCAGCTGCCGGGCCTCAGGCGTGACGGCCGCAGAGCGGCAGCGGCCGGCGAGCGCCCTGGCGGCGGCGCGTGCGGCCCGTTGCGGCCGCCTTGGCCCGCGTGACAGGACTCCCCGCGAGCTGCGGCACGGCTTCGTGTGGTGGAGAGCTGGAAGGCAGCGTCCCGGTTGCCGACGGCGTTTGGCACGCGCGGGTCGCGGCAGAAATGACGTGGCACGGGGTGGGTATGCCGGACATCGCGGCCAGAGGTCGGCGGGACGCGGGCGATAACTGACAAAGCCGAGGTGATCTCATGGCAAGGAACTGGCTGGCCAGTCTGACGAACGGGATCGTGGCCGGTGCCGCCGGCACGCTCGCCCGCGAACTGTTCAGCAATCTCGACGTGGGCGTCCGGGCTCGCCCGATGAGCGACACGCACGAGCGCGCCGTGCAGCGGATGGTGGATCTGGCCCACGTGAACCTGGGGCCGGCAGACCGGGCGGCGAAGCGGCGTGCCGGGTTCGG
Organism: Micromonospora sp. NPDC005163; assembly: GCF_053599835.1. Lineage (NCBI taxonomy): Bacteria > Bacillati > Actinomycetota > Actinomycetes > Micromonosporales > Micromonosporaceae > Micromonospora > Micromonospora sp. NPDC005163. Next base: position 19,791 of record NZ_JBSFYP010000012.1, on the reverse strand, counting down.
GCCGGTGTTCGGGTTCGTCAACGGAGTGTTGGCCGTGTCGCTCTTCGCGGCGCTCACCGGGCGGCGGCGGCCACCACTGCCGGTGGCGGCGGGGGTGATCGGGATCGGCGGCATGCTGGTGGCCGACGGGTCGATGGCCGCGCTCGGGGTGACGGACCCGCGCCGCTGGGGCGCCGAGGGCTGGCTCGAGGATGCCCTACCGTACGTCGCGTACGGCCTGGTCGCCGCCGCGACGCTCAAGCGGCTGGACCGGTGCGGCTGACGCGGCCCGGCGCACCGGTGTTCAGCGGTCCGGTCGAGCGGGTGCCGGAGCCGTTGGCAGCAGTTGCCCGCGGGCCGCGGCGACAACCGTCCGGACGGCGATGCCTCCGATCAGCACGGTGATCGCGGCCAGCACCAGGTACGCGTAGACCCGGTGCCCGGACGGCCGGGTGTCGGCGATCCAGTGCAACGTGGTCGTCGCCACCGCCGCGAACGGGAACGTGAACGCCCAGAACGTGGGGGCGAACGACAAGCCCAGGTACGCGGGGAGGAGCCGGACCTGAGTGAGGACCATCAACAGCCCGTAACCGGAAATTAGCGAGACGACAAAGTCGATCCGCGCCCCGTTGAGAGCAAACAGCGCCACGGCGGCCAGCGCAGGGGGCGCCACCTCGATAGCCAACGTCGGAATCAGCGCTGGCGGCAGCGGCGGCCGGAAGAACAGCCGGTTGAGCGTCAGCGAGCCGATGACGAGCCAGCAGACGAGCCCGAGTCCCAGCATGAGCAGTGAGAGCGGGCGCTGCCCGACGACGGCGGTGCTGGCGGAGGCGACGAGTCCACCGGCCACGGTGGGCAGGAAGTAGCCGGGGTGCATGCGGTCGACGTCGAGCGGGCCGTACATCCATTGGCCGGTTATCCATGCACCGAACAGCACAGTGAGGACGACGAACACGTCGACGACGATCCGGGCGGCACCGAGGTGGTGCGGCGCGAGGCCCTGGGCGGCGAGCAGCATCGGCGTGATCACCGCGAGCGAGACGAATGGGGCGAGCACCGGATCGAGCAGGTCAGCGACGAGCGCGCGGCGGACCGACAGGGTGTAGGCCGCGTAGCCCGCCGTGGTGGCCAGCCAGACCGCCGCCGCGAGCACGAGCAGGGCGTCGCCGACCCAGGTCGGCGCGCTGCCGCCGCCCGCCGCGACGGCCCAACTGCCCGCCAGGCCGGCCAGCCCGAAGGGAATGCCGAAGACGGTCGGCGGGACACGGACGGCGGCCATCGGCACCTCTCTCCTCGCGCCTTGGGTCCACGCTGCCGACGCTCACCGCCGCCAGCGACGAGCGGTGCCGGGGTGGCCTGTTGCGGACTGTTTGGGCGGCCGATTCGGGCCGTGCTCAGCGGCCGTCGACCACGGACGCGATCTTGGCTGGGGCGTTCAGGGGTGCGAGCTGATCCTCGCCCAGTCCGTACCGCTGGGCGAGGTACGCGGGGTCCTGCCACGTCACCAGCGAGCCGGGCTGGCCGTCGTTTCGCACCATGAGTCGCATTGGCAGGTCGATGGCGATCTCGGGACGGGCCTGCATGAGCGGAGTGCCCGCCTGCGGGTTCCCAAAGATGATTACCTGTGTGTCGGGCATACTCAGCCCGGCCTTGCGAGCGGCCGCCGCATGGTCGACCACCGCCGCCACCGCAGCGCCCACGCGTTCCGCCTCAGCCCGCAGCGCGGAGATTGTCTCTCCGACATCGTAGGCGCTCCGCCTGGTCACCAATCCGTCGTTCACGGCCGACCCCCGCTCACCGCGTCGCTGGGCGAATCCATCTCATCTTGCCCGCACCGGAGGCCGGTCTGGGGAGGTTTGCCGTAAAACGGCTGTGGGAACTGCTCGTACCTTCGCCGTCGGCGACGCCCCAGCTGTCGAGTAGGAGGCCGGTCCGACCTTCGTCGGCCCGAGCGAGCTACCTACCGTGTGAGCCGGGGCGTCGCCGCGACGACTTCGTTGCGTCAGGCCGGGGCGGCCGGACAGCTCGCGCCGGTTGGGGGTGTGGCTCTTTCGATGAGGTACCGCTCGACATGACTCCGGACGCACTCCGTCCGTGGGCAGCTGCCGTGCCCCGACCCCTCATAGGTGAGGAGGTGGGCTTGCCTGCCGATCTCTCGCACGACCCGGAGCGCGCCGTCGTACGGGGTTGCCGGGTCCTAAACGACCGTTGAGCACCAGCAGCGGGGCGCTCGTCCGTACCCGCAGCTGATGTTGCGGGTTAATCGCCGTCCAGCCCAGGCAGATCGCGGTGAAGCGGACGGCCAGCGGTGAGGCCCGCAGGGTGAGGTGCCGTGGCGCGGGTCAGTTTGAGGTCTCTTTCTGCACAGTCGCAGCGATACGACATGTACACCCGCGAGCAACTCGTGGCGCGGGCGATGAACCACCGGCCGGACCTCGAACCCGAAGAGAGCTGGGCCTACTCCAACACCGGTTTCGTCCTGGTCGGCAGGATAATCGAGCGTGGCGTCGGCCGGTCTCTGCAACAGGAGGACACCAATCGGATCGTCTGTCCGCTCGGGCTGCACCACACACCGCCAGGACGTTCCAAGCGTCACACCGCCCGGCCCCGCCACCGGGGAGGCGCGTCACCAAGGCGACCAACTTTGCACTCACCCGTCGGCGCGCACTAGCCGTAGACGTGGGGGCTGTATCGGTCGATCGACACGAACCGATTCCCAGCGCGGACTACGCCTATCCGGCGTCATCCCATTCGGCTAGAAGTCACCCGACGGACAGCCGGAACCAAGTTCCGGTCTCGGAGCCTCCCCACGTCTGACTGCGTCGGCCGCCAGCGGGCCGCCGTCCAGGCACCCGAGGGCGACGTCGGGCCCGCCGTGCCTGACGGTCTGACCACGACTTGCCATTCCAGTTCAAACGGGTCCGCCCAGGTACTCCAAGATCGCGGCCACAGCCACCGCCTTGATCATCGTGATCTGCGCGGATCTGGAGAATCGTCAGACGGTGGCCACCTCACGCTGAGCACCACCCGCCGAAGTCCACGCAGGACTGCTCCGGACGTCAGTAGCCGAGCTTGAACGACTAACTCAAGCAATGCTCAAGATCGGGCTCACGCGGGCCGTCGATGCGAAGAATTTGCATACACTCACCGCGCCCAGGTCGCTCACAGCCCGCATGCGCCTCCTACGACGACGACCGTCGTCGTAAGAGGCTCACCGTGGGCGACCTCAGCATATCCATCCGAATGGTTCGGTCCGGCCCGCTCGTGGGCCGGCCACGGCATCAACCACAGGCCGAAACAGAAGGAGGGAAGCATGCACCGCAGACGACTGCGCATCGCGCTTCTCGCGCTGCCCGCCCTGGTGGCGAGCGTCCTCATCGTGCCCGCGCCCGTAGGCGCGGATCCCGCGGCGTCCACAGCCACGACGGGTTCGGGGCGGTCCCACCTCGAGGACCAGGAGTCGGTACGCCTCGTACGCATCCAGCTGACCGGTGCCGACATGCTGGACAAGGTGGTCGCCGCCGGCTTCGACCTCGAGCACGGCCTCAGGCGCGTGCCCAGCGGCATCGAAGGCGAGGCGGTGGTAACCGCCGAGCAGATCGCCGAACTCGAGGCGATGGGCGTCGAGATCCTCGGTGACGACGAAGGGTTCGCCTGGAGCGAAGAGGCCGACGGGGGCATCCAAGCCTCCCGTATGCAGGCTGCCCAGCCGCTCAGCCACGAGGAGACGGTACGGATCGTCCGTGCTGACTGGTTCACCACGAAGGGCCAGGGTTTCCTCTACGTCGAGGCGCGGACCACCGAAGGGCAGCAGGCGGACCCGATCGTCACCATGCAGCTCGAGAACGACTCAGGCCGGCGCACCTCGTTCGGCTTCGCCCGGACGATGAGCCGGTTCGTCGACTCCGGGCAGTACATGTTCCACCGGAACCTGTTCAAGCTCGACGTGCGCCCGAACCAGATCCGGGTCACGAGCTCGACCGGTGGCGTCACCACCGGCGACGTCTCCGACTGGCTCGAGGACGCTCCGCCGCCGCTGACGGAAAATCGGGGCTACAAGTCAGACTTCGTCGACGGCTACCGGAACCCGCAGCAGCTCTACAGCCGCGCCAAGGAGATCGCCCGGCAGTACCCGGACATCGCCGAGATCGTCTACCTGCCGAACCAGACGAATGGCTACCAGCGCAAGGCGCAGGCCACGATCGGCGGTACCGGGCAGTCTGCGGTCGTCGTCAGCTCGACGGCGTGGGGCCACGAGGGTGGCAACGACATCACCGTCGAGTTCGTGGAGCGCCCGGGGGCGAACCTTCCGCTCACCGTCGAGGTGGCGGGCAAGGCGGTTCGCGTCCTCCTCGCGAAGGACGCCTCCGCCGGGGGCGCGAGTACGGCTACCGAGGTGGCGGCGGCGCTGGAGGCCCAGTCCCAGGGCCTCATCGACCGGGCGCACCCGTACCGAACCAACGCGGGCACCGGCATCGTCGCGCCGACGTCCGGCCCGGTCGCGCTGACCGACTTCCTCGACCAGAAGCGCGTCGGCGCACCGGAGGGCGAGGTGCCGCGTGGCCCGGCCACGATCCCCGTCCTGCGGATCGGTAAGCACCGCGACGGCAGGAACCCCGGTGTACTGATCCAGGCGCAGGACCACGCCCGCGAGTGGGTGCCCGCGACGACCTCGCTGGAGTCGGCCGAGCGTCTGGTGCACAACTACAAGTCGGACAGGGAAACAAAGAAGATCGTCGAGAGCACCGACATCTTCTTCATCCTGTCCAACAACCCCGATGGGGCGAACTACAGCTTCTACAACTTCGCCTCGCAGCGCCGGAACATGACGAACCACTGTCCGGATGAGAACGCAGATCCGGCCCGGCGTAACTCCTGGGGCGTCGACCTGAACCGGAACTACCGGGTCGGGTCGGGTCACGACGGCTACTCGGGTGCGTCGACCAGCTGCGTCAGCGACACCTACCAGGGACCGGAGAAGCTGTCCGAACCTGAGTCGGAGAACATCATCTGGCTGGTCGAGAAGTACTCGAACATCAAGTTCATGATGTCGGTGCACTCCAACGGCGGCCAGCTGTTCTGGCAGCCCGGTGCCTACATCGCGGACGGGCGGATCACCACGCCGCGCCCGCCGCTGGGTGACGAGGCGTTCTACTGGCAGTCGGCCGGCAGGATCCTGTCGCAGGTCAAGGCACACCGGGAGACCGTCGTCACGCCGGAGAACGTCGGCGGCTCGTCGGACGTCCTCTACTCCTCCGCGGGCAACGTGCGCGAGGACCTTTACCACACCTATGGGATCTACGCCTTCGGCTGGGAGGTCGGCGGCTCGGTCTACAACCCGGCCACCGGCAACTGGCAGGGCGGCTCGTTCCAGCCGGTGTGGGAGGGCGATCCGAACCTCGTCAGCGGCCACGCCGAGACGATGGAGTACGCCAACGGAATCATGGAGATGTTCCGGGTCGCGGCGGACTGGGGCAAGGACAAGAAGGACCCGACGTCCAAGCTCGTTCCCGGCGGCGGAAAGTACTCCAAGCCCGTCGACGTGCGCTTCGAGACGAGCGAACCGGCCACCATTTACTACACGACGGACGGCAGCCGGCCCACACTCCAGTCGCCACGCTACGAAGCGACCGAATTCCGAGAGCCGGGCGAGGTGTTCCACGTGACCGAGACGACGACGTTCCACTGGTTCTCGGTCGATGCGGCGGGCAACATCGAGCAGAACTACGACCCGACGAAGAGCGACAAGCGCAACAACTACCGTAAGGCGACCATCACGATCCGCAAGTAAGCGCCCATCTGGTCCGAGCGGGGTCGCGGGTCAGTCATGTAAACCCGGTTGGATGAGATTGGTCCGCCGGTACAGGTTCACCTCGAAGACCTGTACCGGCGGACCTCCCTCCAGGGACCCGGTAGCGTATCCGCCGTCGTCGCTCCCCCGGTCCACGCCGCCGGCGGACGGCAGTGTCGCCGCTCTGGTCTGGGCCTCCGTCCCCCTCGACCAGTCCAACCGCGACGGCGGCCTCGCGCTCGCCCGGCAGATCCGGCTGGCCGTCGAGGCGCCGCCGGCCGTACGGTGACGGCGACCCGGCTCGACCGTTAGCACGGCGACGTCCCCACACTGGCCGAGCGACTCGGCGTGGCCGACTGGCCCGTCGGGGAACAGTGGGACGCGTTGCGCGCCGCCGACTCGCTTTCCAGGCAGGTCAGGCCGACGGCAATGTTGGCCAAGTCGGCCTAGGATCGAGCGGGTTTCTGTACGCTGCGCTGAGTGAAATGGGCACGTTCCTTCGTCGCGCTGGCGGCGACCTTGACTGTTGCGGCGTGCGATGCCGTCCGGACCCCGCCGGCCGGTGCGCCGACCCGCGCCGCCCTTTCGGCCTCCCCGTCGCACCCCGCCGAGATCACCTTGGCCTTCGCGGGCGACGTGCACTTCGCCGGCCGTACGGCCAACCTGTTGGGCGACCCGGCGACCGCGTTCGGTTCGATCTCGTCGACCCTGTCGGCCGCAGACCTGACGATGGTCAACCTGGAAACTGCGGTCACCACGCGCGGCGCTCCCGAGCCGAAGGAGTTCCATTTCCAGGCGCCAGCAACCGCGTATGACGCGGTGAAGGCCGCCGGCATCGACGTCGTGTCGATCGCCAACAACCACGCGTTGGACTACGGGCGCACGGGGCTGGCCGACACCGTGGACGCAGCCAGGGCCGTTGGGATGCCGACCGTCGGGGCGGGCGCCGACGCGGCGGCGGCGTACGCGCCGTGGATCAGCGAGATACGCGGTACCAGAATCGCTGTCCTCGGCTTCAGCCAGGTCTCCGAGCTGTGGTCGGAGTGGAAAGCCACCGACAGCGGGGCCGGCATCGCGATGACCCGGGACCTGCCGCGCGCCGTCGCGGCGGTGCGCGCCGCCCGGCGCCAGGCCAGCGTGGTCGTCGTCTACGTCCATTGGGGGACGGAGGGCGACGCGTGTCCGCCCGCCGAGGCTCGCGCGTTCGCTGCTGAGATGGCCGAGGCGGGTGCCACGATCGTGGTCGGCACCCACGCCCACCTACTGCTCGGCGACGGGTGGCTCGGCAAGACCTTCGTCCAGTACGGACTCGGCAACTTCCTGTGGTGGCGTGACGACGCGTACAGCAACGACACGGGGGTGCTGCGGGTGACCCTCGACGGTTCGGCGATCTCGAAGACGGAACTGGTACCCGCGACGATCTCCCGAGGCACCGGTCGACCACAACTCGCCAGCGGGGAGGACGCGGCCCGGATCCGCCGGGAGTACGCGGGCCTGCACGCCTGCACCGGACTCGCCGCGAGCCCCACCCCATAGTCGGGCCAAGCACGGCCGGGCAAACCTGATGTCTAAGGATCGATGGCTGTCGTGGATACTCCCGCAGTGGCGAAGAACGGGCTGGGATAGCCGGCGGACGGTGTCGACGCGGACCTGATCGCACCCCACAACGGTGCGCGGTCCAAGACGGTGCTCACGTTTGTCGGCCCGGTCGAGATCGACGTGCCCCGGGACCGCGGTGGCAGCTTTGCTCGGATTTCCTCGCTGCCAGTCGACCTTGCCGGGCCGCCCGAAACCGAAGCTCGCGCGAGCAGCTTGCATCTTGTACCTAGGTACAGGTCTACCGTCGGGTCATGACCGAGATGAAGGCGCTGGGTGAGGATCCGTGGGTGCCGCAGGCGTGCACGCTGCCGACGGTGGAGCGGCCGTTGCGGCTGGCCGAGTTCGATGAGCTGTTCGCCTCAGCGGTGGTCGGAGTGGAGCGGGTTGACCGGTTGCGGGTGCGGCTGGAGCTGCGGCCCGAGCCGACGGTAGCCGGGACCTGGTTACAAGGGAAACCGGGTGCTGCTCGTTCTTCACCTTCACCTTGACCGCGACCGGCGGGCAGCTCGCCTTGGACGTCGCGGTGCCGGCGGGTCACGTCGACGTACTCGACGCTCTCGCCACACGCGCCGGGCTCCAGGACGGCGCGTGAAGCCGGGGTTGCGGTCGGGTCAGGTAGCGGAGGCGGCGGGGGTGAACCAGCAGACGCTGCGCTACTACGAGCGGCGAGGTCTGGTGGCCGAGCCGGATCGGACGTTGGGTGGGCATCGGCTCTACCCGCCGGAGACGGTCACGGTCCTGCGGGTGATCAAGACCGCGCAGCGGCTGGGATTCACCCTGGATGAGGTCGCCGACCTGCTGGACGCGGGTGTTCACCGGCATGGTCGACGGCCCGAGGCCGGGTTGCGGGCCCGCGCTCAGGCGAAGCTGGTCGAGGTGGAGCAGAAGATCGCCGACCTGTCGGTGATCCGGGACACGCTGCGCGAGGCGGTCGCCGCTGGCTGCGACGACCTGGTCGCGTGCGCGGACAGCCCATGCTGTCCGCTTCCGTTCGTGGAACTAGCCAAGGGAGCTGGTCTTGTCGAGGGTTGATCCACGTCGTTTGTTGCCGTCCGGGTTGACCGGGCTGGCCAGCGTCGCATGCGCGGCATGCTGCGTGCTGCCGCTGCTGCTGGCGGCCGGGCTCCTCGGCGGTGCCGGCTGGGCCGCCGCCACCCGGGCGATGCCCGGCGTCGCGGTCGGTTTGGCAGTCGCGGCGGGCGTCGCCTGGTGGTGGGCGGCCCGGCGGGGCCGGCACCGCATCGGATGTGCTGGTGGGAGCTGTGCCTGCGCCGAACCGTCTACACATCGGTCGCCGGAGGAGACCTCGGTAGGTTCCTCGTCGTGACCCTCGCGCGTTCCCTCGTCTTGTTCGTCCTGGCTGCGCTGGCCGAGATTGGCGGGGCCTGGCTGATCTGGCAGGGCTGGCGGGAGCATCGCGGGTTGCTGTGGATCGCTGCCGGGATCGTGGCTCTCGGTGCGTACGGTTTCGCGGCGTCGTTGCAGCCGGACCCGAACTTCGGCCGGATCCTGGCCGCCTACGGCGGAATCTTCGTCGCCGGCTCCCTGGCCTGGGGCGTCGTCGTGGACAAGTTCCGCCCAGACCGGTGGGACATCACCGGCGCGGTGATCTGCCTGATCGGCGTCGCCGTGATCATGTACGCGCCGCGCGGCTGACACCGCCACGAACCCGCTGCCAACTGCTTGCCAGCCGACGGACCAGCTTCAGGCCGCGCCGGAATTGCCGACCTGGCGAACAGAGCTTCGGCAGCTCCAGCAACGTTCGCGTCAGCCGATAGCCCGGACGGCCCGGGCCAGACGCGGCGTCCCGTTCTAGTCAGCCAGCAGGAGTGGGACCATGGTCGGGCATCCCGTCGGTCGGGACGAATACAGCAGGTAGCGAATACAGCTCACCTGCAAGCCCTCGCCTCGACCTGACTCCTGCCGACGTACCAACGCTCGACCGTCAACCGTGGGGCCCGGCGCGGCGACCCGCCGCTGCATCCGCACGCCGCAGGGCAGCCGGACCGGTCGTATCACCAGGCGCCTAGGAACGACGTACCGTCGCTTGGGTGGACGTGTTGCTGCGCGGCGGGCCGGGTGACGGCCAAGTGGTCCGCGGCGGCGGGGAGAACGTCCTGTGGCAGGCGTGCCTGTACGAGATCACGTCCGAGGTAGCTCTCCGTCGCGGACGTGATCTGCGGGTGTACCGACACCGCCCCGATTGCTGCGAGCCGCACGGGCGAGGCTCCGAGGACAAGTGTGAGTGACGCTGTTAGACCCGACGCCCGTGTGGCCGTGTAGCGGTTCGGCCCGGGCGCGTATGGGTTGATCGCCTCAGGTCTGGGCGGTGAAGGGTTGTGGCGCAGGGGTTCTCGCTCGGGTGGTCATGCCGATGGCGGCGAGTGCGCAGCAGGTGGCGACGGCGGTGAGCAGCAGTGTGTATCCGCCAGCGGTATGCAGGAGGACGGCGGCTGCCAGGGGTGCGGTTGCTTTGGCGATGGTGACGGGGGCGGCGAGGCGTCCGGCGATGGTGGCGTAGGCGGTGGTGCCGTAGCGGTCGGCGAGTAGGGCTGGGGTGGCGAGGCTGGTGATGCCGAAGCCGAGTCCGAAGCCGACGACGGTGATGACAGCGCCGGCGCGGGTGTCGGCGAGGAGGGGCATCGTGAGGACGGCGGCGGCCTGGGTGGCGAAGACGGCGGCCACGATCGTGGTGACGTGTAGGTGTCGGCGGGCGGCGGTCAGGACGAGTCGGCCGGTGACCGACAGGACGCCGAGCAGACCGGTGGCGGTGGCGGCGAAAGTGGCGGGTTGGCCGCGGCTGATCAGGTAGCCGACGAGGTGGACGGTCATGGTGCTGGTGGCCGCGCCCTGGGCGATGAAGGTTGCGGCCAGGACCCAGAGCCGGGCGTCGCGCATCGCCGCCTTGACGATCGCGCGCCGCTGGGCGTCGGCCGACGGTGCGGGGTCGCCAGGTGCCGTCGTCGCTGTCGACCGGGGTCGGCGGATGGTGAATGCGTGCAGGGGCACGGTGACCAGGCCGTGGATGACGGCGAGGACGAGGAGCGCGTCGCGCCAGCCGAGGTGTGCGGCCAGGAGGCCGGTCAGCGGCATGAAGATGGTGCTGGCGAAGCCGGCCACGATGGTGACGGCCAGCAGGGCCGTGGCGCGTCGGTCCGGGGTGAACCAGGCGATGATGACGGCGAAGGCTGGCTCGTAGAGAACCATCGCGCCGGTGACTCCGATGCCGATCATGACGGCGTAAAGCTGGCCGATGGTCTGCACCTGGGACCAGGCGACGAGCAGGGCGGTCGCGGCGATCGACCCGATGGTCATCAGCTCGCGCCCGCCGCGGTGATCAAGCCACCGGCCGACCGGGATGGCCATGACGGCGCCCGCGAGGACGGAAACGGTGAGCGCGCCGGTCACGGCGATGGTGGAGGCGCCGAGGGTGGCGGCCATGGGACGGAGCAGGACCGGGTAGGCGTAGTAGAGGGTGCCGTAGCCGACGGTGGAGGTGATGGCGAGGGCGGCGACGATTCGCCAGCCGTGGCCGTGGTGCCCGCCGACTGTGGGGTCGGCGGGCACCCTCGTGGTGGTGGGCATCAGCTGCCGCAGCAGCCGCCGGCCTGACCGCCAGCGGGCGCGGCGTCGAGGGTGACCAGGTTCAACGGTGCGGACAGCAGACCCCCGGAAATGCCGGTGGCCAGCCCGCGCGCTGCCGGCTCGGCGGCGGGCGCCGGCCCACAGCAGCTGTCGCCGGTGGCGGAGTCGGCGGGGTTGCTGTTGCACACCCCGGTTTCGGGCAGGTCGAGCTGGACGTCGCGGGCGGCGGTCCAGTCGCCGGCGAGGGCCGCGACGACGGAGCGGACCTGCTCGTAGCCGGTGGCCATCAGGAACGTCGGCGCGCGGCCGTAGGACTTCATGCCGACGGCGTAGTAGCCGGTCTCCGGGTGGGCAAGCTCGTTCACGCCGTGCGGTGGCACCGTGCCGCAGGAGTGCTCGTTCGGGTCGATCAGCGGCGCGAGGGCGCGGGTGGCGCCCAGCACCGGGTCGAGGTCCAGGCGCAGCTCGGCGGCGATCGAGTGGTCCGATCGGAAGCCGGTGGCCGCGACGATCCAGTCCACGGTGACCGACTCCTCGCCGCCGTCGGCGTGCCGCACCACCACACTGACCCGCCCGTTCGTCGGGGTGAGCGCGTGCACGGAGAAGCCGGTGAGCAGCCGGATCCGGCCGGCGTCGACGTGCGCGCGCAGCCGCGAGCCCAGGGCACCGCGGGCGGGCAGCGCGTCGGCGTCCCCGCCGCCGTAGGTCCGCGTCGGCGAGGTCGTCCGGATCGCCCAGGTCACCTCGGTGTCCGGCGTGGATTCGGCCAGCTCGGCCAGGGACAGCAGCGTGTTCGCGGCGGAGTGGCCGGCCCCGACCACGAGGGTGTGCCGACCGGCGAAGCGGTCCCGGGCCGCGCCGAGAACATCGGGCAGCGCGTGCTCCAGGAACGAAGCGCCAGTGGTCTCGCCGCGGGCGGGGAGGCCGGACGCGCCGAGGACGTTCGGCGTGCCCCAGGTGCCGGAGGCGTCGATGACGGCGCGGGCGAGTAGTTCCTCGCCGTCGGCGAGGCGGATCAGATACGGCGTGGACTCACGGCCGGCGGTGCGCAGCCGGTCCAGGCCCAGGCGGCTGATGGCCTCGACCCGGGCGCCGTAGCGCAGGTGCGGCTTGAGCTGTGGCAGCTCCGCGAGGGGTTGGAGGTAGTCGCCGACGAGCTCCGCTCCGGTGGGCAGGGCTTCCGGGTCGGGGGCGAGCCAGCCGGCCTCGTCGAGGATCCGGCGGGCGGCCGGGTCGATGTTGTAGCGCCACGGGGAGAAGACCCGCACGTGGCCCCACTGCCGCACGGCGGCACCCGGGGTGTCCCCGGCTTCGAGGACGGTGAAGGCGATGCGCCGCTCGTGTAGGTGCGCGGCGGCGGCCAGGCCTACCGGGCCGGCGCCGATGACCACGACGGGCAGCTCGTTCAGGGCGCTCATCAGTCAAACTCCTCTGTGTTGATAACTGTCGAATCAAGTAGGTAGACGGGCCCCGCTTGCAGGGGCGAGGGTTGGTCAGGTGACGGCGGGGCTGCGCCGCTCGAGCAGAACGACGTCGCGCCAGCGGCCGTGGTGGCGACCGACCCGCTCGCGCACACCGATGACCCGGAAGCCGGCCCGCTCGTGCAGGGTGAGGCTCGCGGCGTTTTCGGGGAAGACTCCGGACTGGATGGTCCAGATGCCGGCGGCTTCGGTGGAGGCGATCAGAGTGTCCAGCAGCAGTCGGGCGACGCCGCGGCCCTGCGCGGCGGGGTCGACGTAGACGGAGTGCTCGACCACACCGGCGTAGACCGCGCGGCCCGAGAAGGGTGCGACAGCGATCCAACCGATCACCGTGTCGTTTCCGTCGGTCGCCACGAAGCGATGCTCGGGCAGCTTCGCCGCGTTGAAGGCCGCCCAGGTGGGTGCGGTCGTCTCGAAGCTGGCGTTGCCGGCGTCGAGTCCGGACTGGTAGATGGCCAAAACCCGGTCGGCGTCGGCGTCCCGCAGGGGGCGCACCGAGATGTCGGCCATCAGCAGGCTCCGTTCGGGTGGGGGGCGGGTCGGCCCATGACCACGTCCGCGGCGGAGGGGAAGCAGTCGACGCAGGCGTCGTTGATCCGGTAGTGGCGGGCGGTGCCGGCCGGCTCGACGAGGACGAACCGCACCTCGGTGAGGATCTTCAGGTGCTGCGAGACGGTGGACTGCGCCAGGCCGACGGCGGCCACGATCTCCCCCACGCTCATCGGCCGGGCGTGCCGGGCGAGGTACTCCACGATCTGCACCCGGGTCGGGTCGGCCAGTGCCCGGAACCACGACGCGTACGTCTGCGCGGTGGCTCGGTCGAGCAGCTCGGCCACCACACCACCCCCTTCATCGTTTATCGCCGATTGACGATGAAAGTGTAGCGGGTGCGGGCGCGGCGAGGGACACGGTCGCGACAACCAGGCGGGCGATGGCCGTCAGGGTGTGCGGGTCGACGCGATCCGGGGTGTCGGTCGGGCTGTGGTAACCGGCCATTCCCGCACCGATGCCCACGGCCGCGAGCCCGGCGGCGCCGTAGCGGCGGTTGTCCGACGCCACCGGCCCGGCAGTGAGGGCAAGGCCGGTGTGTCGACCGGCTTGGTCGAGCAGGGCGAGCAGTCGGTGGGCGGGCCCGCCGGCCTCGACCGCGGCGGCCTGGTCGAGGCGGCCGGCGCCGTCGACGTTGATGACCAGCGGATTGCCGCCGCCGGCACGCAGTTGGAAACTGTGGTGGGCGGATCCCAACGCCCCGATTTCCTCGGCGTCGAGCAGCGCGACGGACAGTCCGAGGTCGTCGGGGAGTACGGCGGACAGGACCCGGGCGGCCTCCAGGACCACGGCGACGCCGCTGGCGTTGTCGGACGCGCCGGGCTGGCGCAGGCCGGGGTGGTCCCCCACCCCGTCATAGTGAGCGGTCAACAGCAGCTCCACCGTGCGGGGCGAGGGTGGGCCGAAGGTGGCGTAGATGTTGACACCGGTGGCGTCGGCGCGGCGCAGCGGGGTGTTTGCGCTCATCCAGCCCTCACCGGCGGCGTCCAGGACGACAGGGTGCGTGCGCGGGTCCAGCGTCAGGACCGGCAGGGGTCCCGGGTCCGGGCCCGCGAGGGTTGTGTACTGCCATCCGTCGGCGTCGACGGCGCGGCTCAGGAGCAGACCGGCGGCCCCTCGGGTGTCCCGGTAGGCGTCGAACAGGCTCATCCCCGCTGGCACCACCAGCCAGCGGCCGGTGGGGTCATCGCTACCAGCCACGCCCAGCAGGCCGCGCCTGACCTCGATGGTGTCGGCGGAAGCCGGGTGGATCGACACCTCACGACCGAAGGTCAGATCCGCCGACCCGGCGCCGACACCCCATGTGACGGTCGGTGCCGCGTAGATGTCCGGCACGGCTCGGACCGGGAAATCGTCGGTGTCGACCCTCGCGCCGAGCGCGGTGAGGTGGTCGGCGAGCCAGGCGCGGGCCGCGGCCCCGCCCGGTGTGCCGACCCGCCGTCCGGCGAAGTCGTCTCCGGCCAGGGCGGCGACGCTCGTGGTCATCCGCCTGGCGGACACGGCCGCGAGCCGCGCCGCCATGGCCGCGGGCGGGCCGGCTGCCGTGGTCATCCGCAGCACCCCTGTCCAGTGCGCACGGCGTCAGCCTTCGCCGTGGTGCCGCAGCATGAGTCGGCCGCCTCGGCGGCCCGTTGGGTGCCGCAACACGGGCCGCCGGTCGCCGCTGTCTCGCCAGCGGGCGGGAGGATCGAGCCAACCCCCTGCGCGGGGCTTCCGCAACAGGAACCCGACCCGGTCACGGCCAAGGCGGCGGCCGGGTCGCCGGTGAAACCGCCGGCTGCCCTCTGGGTGTTCTCGCTCATCATGACGTCCCTTCCCTTCCTGGTTACCGTGAGCCGGTCAGGGTGTAGTAGCTGGTGCGGAGGTGGTCGTAGCTACGCTGCGCGCGCTGCGCAGCGGTGGTCGCCGTGGCGCAGGAGTCACAAAACCGCGCTCCCGCTCGATCCACCGCTGAGCGCCGACCTCTGGAGAACATGACAGTCCCTTCCCGCGACGTCTGTCTTGACGTCCGTCTAAGCAGAGAGTTGCACGTTGATTAGAAGGATGTCAACCTAGAGGCATGTCAAAGCAAGGCGCGCCCCTCGCTCTCGTGGATCTGACCGCTGACACGCCATGCTGCCCACCACTGGCTCAGCGGCGGGTGCCGGCCGAAACCGCAGCAGTGCTTGCTCCGGCCTTCAAGGCCCTGGGCGACCCGGTGCGGCTGCAGCTGATGTCGATGATCGCCTCGGCGGAGGGCGGGGAGGCGTGCGTCTGCGACCTCACTCCCGCCTTCGACCTCACCGGGCCGACCATCTCGCATCACCTCAAGACGCTGCGCGAGGCCGGCCTTGTCGACGCCGAGCGACGCGGGACGTGGGTCTACTACCGGGCCCGCCCGGCCATCCTGCGCCAGCTCGCCGCGCTGCTCACGGTCGAACCGACCCCCGCTGCGTAAGGCGCGTCCGGCGCCGCAGCCCTCCGTGCAGGGCGCGGGTGAGGGCGGTGACGACGTGGATGGCGTCGCGGCCAACGCCGCGCAGAGTGTTGGACGAGAACGACCGCTGGAACTCCAAACCGAGGTAGACCAGCCCGGGGTGGGTGGTGGAGACACCGCCCGCATGCCGGGGCAGACCGTCGCGCTCCAGGGTCCCGAGTGCAGCGAGGTATCCGAGGTTCGGACGGTAGCCGGTCGCGAAGATCACCGTGTCGACCGCCTCGTCAGTACCGTCAGGCCAGATGACGCCGTCGGCGGTGAAGGCGGTGAACATCTCCCGGCGGGCGAGCAGGCCCGAGGCGATGGCGGCGCGGTAGACGCCGGTGTCGAGCACTGCGGCGTGGCGGACGAGTCGGGTGAGCACCGCCCGGGGCAGGAGGTCCGCGCCGGTGACGTGGATCCAGTGGTGCAGGTCCCGGCCGCGGATGCGCTGGGGCATGAACTGGATCGGCGCCCGGGTGGTGAGGGTGACCTTCGCATGTGGCGCGAGCTCGTAGGCGACCTGGATGGCAGAGTTCCCGGCGCCCACGACGAGGACCCGCTTTCCGGCGTAGGGCTCGGGTCCTCGGTAGTGCGCGACATGTCGCACCTCGCCGACGTAGGTGTCTCGGCCGGGCAGCACCGGCAGGTACGGGTTGCTGAAGGAGCCGCTCGCGGCGACGACGCCCGCCGCGGCGATCTCGTCGCCGCTGTCGGTCTGGACGAGGTAGCCACCGCCTGGGCGTGGGTGCACAGCGGTGACCCGGGTGCCGGTGCGGATCTCGGCGTCGATGCTCCCGGAATAGCGGCGCAGATAGGCGACGACCTCGTCGCGGGCCGGGTAGCGGTCGGGGTCTGCGCCGTCGAACGCCATGCCGGGCAGCGAGCTGTATCGGGCCGGGGAGAACAGGGTGAGGCTGTCGTAGTAGTCGGGCCAGGACCCCACCGGCGCGGCGCCTGCCTCCAGGACGACGGGACGCAGGCCAGCGGAGAGGGCTGCGCGAGCGGCGACGAGACCGGACTGGCCGCCACCGACGATGACGACGGGTTCTGAAGAGGTGGTCACTCCAACATCATATCGTCGTTTTGTTGAATGACAATATGATGATGATGCGAGAAGGTGGGGCCATGGATCAGCCAGAGCCCGCAGCGGTGGCGCCCGGCGCCGGACCAACCGGGCTGGCGCCGGACACGCAGGAGTTCCTCAAGGCGCTGGGCAGCCCAACGCGACAGCGGATCATGATGCTGTTCTCCCAAGGCGCCGAGCTGTCGGTCGGGGAGGTCGCCGAACGCACGGGCATCAGCCAAGCGACGGCGTCGCAGCAGCTGACGCTGCTGCGCCGGGGGCGGATCGTGACCTCACGGCGCGAGGGGAAGACCGTGTACTACCGCGCCGACCGCAACGGCGCCGTCGCGGCGCTGGCCGAGCTGCAGTCCTATCTCATGACCTGCTGCTGACCCGAAGGCGGAGACGCCAACGACACCACTCCCCCAGCTGGTCGCCCATCGGCGCGAACCACCCACGGAAGCAGGCCCTGCCAGATCCAGGAGTCAGCCTGCCCCGGCCCAACCTCCACCCGGCCCGGCGCTCTCAGCGTGCCCCCATCGACCACTGCCTCGTCGTCATTTGACAACGCCACAGTAGCTCAGTATTAATTGACTCAATGACTACTGAGCTAGATTCCCTGCAGGAGCGGGCCCGCGTCCATGCCGCGCTCGGGGATCCGGCGCGCCTGGCGGTCGTCGACGCGCTCACCCTGGGCGATGCCTCCCCTGGTGAGATCGCCCAGGAGCTGGGGATGCCGACGAATCTGGTCGCCCACCACGTCAAAGTCCTCACCGAAGCCGGGCTCGTTGTTCGCGGCCGTTCCGAGGGAGACCGCCGTCGCACCTATCTGCGGCTGCGGCCCGAGGCCCTAGCCATGTTGATGCCGGCGCCGTTGCCCGAGGCGGGTCGGGTGGTGTTCGTCTGCACCCACAACTCCGCCCGCTCGCAGCTCGCCGCCGCCCTCTGGTCCGACCGCACCCACACCCCAGCGGCGTCCGCCGGAACGAAGCCCGCCGAGCGGGTTCATCCGCGCGCTGTCGCCGTGGCCCACCGGCACGGGCTGCGGCTGAACCCGACCGGCACGGCGCACGTAGCGGACATCGTGCGCGACGGCGACCTCGTCATCGCGGTCTGCGACAACGCCCATGAGGAACTCACCGGCCCCGCCGCGCCCCGGCTGCACTGGTCGGTGCCCGACCCGGTCCGTGTCGACACCGACGCCGCGTTCGAGGCCGCGTTCGCCGACCTCGCCGCCCGTGTCGAACGCGTCGCCCCCATCGTCGCCCCCGCCGCGAGTTCGGCCAGCCGCGATGACTGACACCAGCCCGTACGTGCGCGATGAACGAGCGCAACCCGGCGCCCAACCGCACCCCGCAAGAACCAAGTCGCAGCACGGTGAGGCGGAAACGTATCGGAGCCTGGTGAATACCTCGCGTTCCGCCAGCCGTTACCAGCGGCTCGACCGCAACAGCGACCCCGCCCGCGCCCTGGCGGCGATTCCCGACCAGGCACTAATCAACCGGCCCGGCGCCCCGTGCTGCAAGGAAGGCTCCTGATGTCCACCAAGCCCAGCGTTCTGTTCGTCTGTGTGCACAACGCCGGCCGCTCCCAGATGGCCGCCGGCTGGCTACGCCACCTCGCCGGCGACACCGTCGAGGTCCGCTCCGCCGGCTCCGCCCCCGCCGCGACGGTCAACCCCGCCGCCGTGCAGGCCATGCGGGAGGTCGGAATCGACATCACCGCCCAGACCCCGAAGCTCCTCGAGTACGCCACGGCCGAGTCCTCGGACGTCATCGTGACCATGGGCTGCGGCGACACCTGCCCGGTCTTCCCCGGCAAGCGCTACGAGGACTGGAAACTCGACGACCCCGCCGGCAAGGGCGTCGAGTCCGTACGCCCCATCCGCGACGAGATCCGCAGCCGGGTGGAGAAGCTCCTCACCGAGTTGCGCCCCGTCCTCTGACCCTGACCGCACCGCCCGCCCGGCCACTGGACCTACCACCGGCTGCGGCCGGCAGCGGTCCACGCACTCGGCCAGGGCCTCGCCGCCCTCGCCTACCAAGCGCCACCGGCGCCGAGGGCAGACGGCCCAGTGGACCGGACGCACCCACCCCGGAACCAACAGAGGAACCGACCACATGACGACATTGGCCACACCGGCGCGCACCACCCCCCGGCTCTCGACGCTGGATCGGCTCCTGCCGGTATGGATCGGCGCCGCCATGGCCGCCGGGCTGCTCCTCGGCCGGCTGATCCCCGGTCTCGACGATGCCCTCGACCACGTCAAGATCGGCGGGATCTCCGTACCCATCGCCCTCGGTCTGCTGGTCATGATGTACCCGGTCCTGGCCAAGGTCCGCTACGACCGCCTCGACACCGTCACCTCCGACCGGCGCCTACTGATCTCCTCGCTGGTCATCAACTGGCTGATCGGCCCCGCAGTCATGTTCGCCCTGGCCTGGCTGCTCCTACCCGACCAGCCCGCGTACCGCACCGGCCTGATCATCGTCGGCCTCGCCCGCTGCATCGCCATGGTCATTATCTGGAACGACCTCGCCTGCGGCGACCGGGAGGCCGCCGCCGTCCTGGTCGCGCTCAACTCCGTCTTCCAGGTCCTCGCCTTCGGCCTGCTCGGCTGGTTCTACCTCACCGTCCTGCCCGGCTGGCTCGGCCTGGAGCAGGCCGGACTGTCGGTTTCCGGATGGGACATCGCCGGCAGCGTCCTGGTCTTCCTCGGCATCCCGCTGGCCGCGGGCTACCTCACCCGCACATTCGGCGAACGCGCCAAGGGCCGCGACTGGTACGAGGCGAAGTTCCTGCCCCGGATCGGACCGGTCGCCCTGTACGGGCTGCTGTTCACCATCGTGTTGCTCTTCGCCCTGCAGGGCGACGCGATCACCGCCCAGCCCTGGGACGTCGCCCGCATCGCGCTCCCCCTCCTCGCGTATTTCGCGATCATGTGGTTCGGCTCGTTCGCTATCGGTCGAGTAATCGGCCTGAACTACGAACGCACCACCACGCTCGCCTTCACCGCGGCCGGCAACAACTTTGAACTCGCTATCGCCGTGGCGATCGGCGTGTTCGGCGTCACCAGCGGCCAGGCCCTCGCCGGAGTCGTCGGGCCACTGATCGAGGTGCCGGTCCTGGTCGCTCTCGTCTACGTCAGCCTTGCCGCCCGCCGCCGGTTCTTCCCCACCGGAGTCACCAATGCCTAGATGATCAATTCCAAGGGGTCGCCGCGCGCTCGTAAGGTGGTTTCGCTCCGGCCAGACCGGCCTGCGAGAGTGTGGCCATGAGTGACGTC
>NZ_JBSFYP010000011.1:0-136181 GCF_053599835.1 Micromonospora sp. NPDC005163 | reverse complement strand
CCGTCTGCTGGCTGGCGTTGAGCACGTCGCCGGTGGTGTTGAGGAAGACGACCGCCTCGTACTGGTTGAGGTTGGCGGTGGTGAAGGCGGCGGCGCCGCGGACCAGCAGCGGTAGACGGCCCCGGGGGCCTCCCGGCCGGCCCGGCCGGCCCGCTGGGTGGCGGCGGCCCGGGAGACCGGCACGGTGATCAACGCGCCGAGCCCAC
Source organism: Micromonospora sp. NPDC005163 (assembly GCF_053599835.1). Lineage (NCBI taxonomy): Bacteria > Bacillati > Actinomycetota > Actinomycetes > Micromonosporales > Micromonosporaceae > Micromonospora > Micromonospora sp. NPDC005163. Next base: position 135,975 of record NZ_JBSFYP010000011.1, on the reverse strand, counting down.
GGGCCAGGTCGGTGCGGGGCACCCGGGACAGCCCGGCGTCCACCACCACCCGCACGCCCGGCACGGTCAGGCTGGTCTCGGCCAACGCGGTGGCCAGCACCACCCGGCGTCGATCAGCCGGGCGCAGGGCCGCGTCCTGCTCGCTGCCGCGCTGTCGGCCGTGCAGCGGCAGCAGCGCGACGGTGTCCCGCAGGTCGGCCAGTCGGCCGGTGACCGCCGCGATCTCGCCGGCCCCGGGCAGAAAGACCAGCACGTCGCCGTCGCGCTCGCGCAGCGCCCGTCGGACGGTGGCCGCCACATGGTCGAGCAGGGCCCGGTCCACCGGCCCGCCCCCGGGCGGGGCGATCGGCCGTGCCGGCGGTGCCCAGATCCGCTGCACCGGGTGCAGCGCCGACTCGGCCCGGACGACCGGGGCCGGATCGGGTCCGCCGAGCAGCGCGGCGAACCGGTCCGTGTCCGGGGTGGCGGACATTGCCAGCAGCCACAGGTCCGGCCGGAGGGTGGCCCGGGCCTCCACCGCGAAGGCCAGCGCGAGGTCGGCGTCGAGTTGCCGCTCGTGGCACTCGTCGAGCAGCACGGCGCCCGTGCCGGGCAGCTCCGGGTCGTGGTGCAGCCGGCGGACCAGCAGGCCGGTGGTGACCACCTCCACCCGGGTGGCACGGCTGACCTGGCGCTCGCCGCGTACCGCGTAGCCGACCCGGTCGCCCACCCGCTCGCCGAGCAGCTCGGCCATCCGGCGGGCGGCGGCCCGCGCGGCCACCCGGCGGGGTTGCGCGATCACGACCCGCCCGCTGACCCGGTCGGCCACGGCCAGCGGGGCGAGGGTCGTCTTACCGGTGCCCGGTGGGGCCACCAGGACACCGGCGCCGGCCGCGTCGAGTGCCGCGACCAGCGCCGGCAGCACCGGGCGTACCGGCAGGTCCAGGGTTACGTCGGAGAGCACGGCCCAGTCTCGCACCGGCCCCGGCGGCTCAGCTGCGGCGGACCTCGCCGACGCCGTGCAGGAACGCGCGCCAGGCCGGCGCGTCGAAGGTGAGCACCGGGCCGGGCCGGTCCTTGCTGTCCCGGACGGCGACCTGACCGTCGGCTGTCGCGACCTCCACGCAGTTGCCGTTGCCGCTGCTGCGCGTGCTGGTCCGCCAGTCCGCCCGGGTCAGGTCGTGCGCCGTCATCCGCGATACCTCTCGTCTGCGTCGGCGTGCCGCAGACGCGGTCACGCAAAGTTACGAGAAGCCTGCTCAAGACGGGTCAGCGACGCCGCCGGATCGAGCGCCAAGCGGCACAGCTCCTCATGCAGCAGGCTATACCCGAGCACCTGGTCGGCATCCTCCAGCGCCAGGCCCATCGTGAGGTTATCCAGGTAAACTACGGACGCGTCGGCGGCGTCGGCGAAGTTGAGGATCACGTACGGGGTGCTCATCGCGGGATGCCCGCCGGCCGCGAATGGAAGTACCTGGATTGTCACGTTCGGTAGTTGCGCGATCCGGGTCATGTGGACCACCTGTTCGGCCATCACGGCGTTGCCGCCGACCGGGCGCAGGAGCACCGCCTCATTGAGCACCACCGACAACTGGACCGGGTCGTCGCGGCGCAGCACCTCCTGCCGGTGCAGCCGTGCCGCCACCTTGCGCTCCACGCCGTCCTCGCCCGCGGTGCGCCGGTAGATCTCCCGGGCGTACGCCTCGGTCTGCAACAGCCCCGGCACGGACTCGGCCTCGTACGTGCGCAGCGCCGCCGCCTCGGCCTCCAGCCCGACGTAGAACTCGAACCACTCGGGCAGCACGTCGCTGTAGTTCTGCCACCAGCCCCGCTGCTGTGCGCTCCGGGCGATCTCGATCAGCGCCTCGGCGTCGGCTCCGGTCACCTGGTAGAGCGCGAGCGCCGCTCGGACGTCGCGCGGCTTGATGCCGATCTGCGCGGTCTCGATCCGGGAGAGGTTGCTCTTGGACATGTCGAGCTGGCGGGCCGCCACATCGAGGGTCATGCCCGCGCGTTCGCGGAGCTGGCGCAGCTCCCGGGCGATGCGTCGACGGCGCACGGTCGGGCTGGCGGCGAGTGGGACGGCGGGGGTGGCGGTCACCCTCCGAGTCTGTCACGACAAGATCCGCAGGTCGGACCTGCACGGAGTGCAACTTTCAAATCTGGGAGTTGCATTGCGGTAGCTGTCGGTGCATCCTTTGCCGGTCGCGATCACTGTGGACACACCCGTGCGGGAGGACCGTTTGCTCATCGCCGACGAGTTTTTCCTGATCGCTCACAACGACAGTCGCGGCAAGGCAAAACTCCACCCGGCCGCGACCGGGCTCGGCCTGGCCGGCGGGCTGCTCGGCGAGCTGATCCTGTATGGACACATCACCGTCTCCGGCGGGCACGTCACCGTCATCGACCGGCGCCCGCCGGGCGACGCGCTGGCGCACACCGTGCTCGACCAGTTGATCGGCGAGTCCCAGCACCAGGCGGTGCGTACCTGGCTCAGCTTCCTGGCGCAGAGCGCGACGACCTCGGTGGGGGAGCGGCTGGCCCGGGCCGGCATGCTGCGCCGCCAGGAGAGCCGCCGGCTGCTGCGCACCTCGGTCAGCTACCTGCCGGTCGACCTCAACGCGGTGGCCTGGCCGGCCACCCGGCTGCGGGCCCTGCTGGACCGGCCGGACCCGCCGAGCGTGCCGGACGCCCTGCTGCTCGGCCTGGTGGTGGCCGCCGGGCTGACCCGTGAGGTGCTGTGGAGCGCCGGCCCCCGTGCCCACCACCGGCTGAACGTCCTCCTCCCCGCGCTGCCGGCGCCCCTGAAGGAACTCGTCGGGCACACCGAGGCCGCGGTCGGCGCCGCCGTGCTTCGTGGCGTCCCATGATTCCCCGGTAACCCCCACCCTCCCCTCGACAACCGGAGTAGTCGTATGCCCCCGACATCGACAGTCGACCGACCCAGCAACGTTTCCGAAGCCCTTGCCCGAGGCCGCCTCGGCGTCCCCTCGGTGATCTTCTTCGTGCTCTCCGCCGCGGCGCCACTGACGGTGGTGGCCGGTGTCGTCACCACCGGCTACGGCGTCATCGGGGTGACCGGCATCCCGCTGGCCTTCCTGGTGGTCGCCGCGGTGCTCGCCCTGTTCTCGGTGGGCTACGTGGCGATGTCCCGCCGGGTGGAGAACGCCGGCGCCTTCTACGCCTACATCTCCCGTGGCCTGGGCCGGCCGGCCGGCGTGGGCGCCGCCTGGGTGGCGCTGATCGCGTACAACGCGCTTCAGGTCGGGCTCTACGGCACCATCGGCGTCGCCGCCGAGCCGGTGCTCGACCGGATCTTCGGTGGGCACCCGCACTGGTCGATCGTCGCCCTGGTGGCGTGGGCGCTGGTCGGCCTGCTCGGCCTGCTCCGGGTGGACATCAACGGCCTGGTGCTGGCGGCGCTGCTGGTCGCCGAGATCGTGGTGATCCTGATCTTCGACCTGGGGCAGCTGGGCAACCCGGCCGACGGCCAGGTCAGCTTCGCCGCGTTGTCGCCGGACAACCTCTTCGTGCCCGGATTGGGCGCGGTGCTGGTGCTGGCCATCCTCGGCTTCGTCGGCTTCGAGTCCGCGGTGGTCTTCAGCGAGGAGAGCAAGGACCCGAAGCGCACGGTGCCGCTGGCGACGTACCTCTCGGTCGCGATCATCGCCGGGCTGTACGCGCTCTCCTCCTGGACCATGACGGTCGCCGTCGGACCGGACCGGATCGTGGCCGAGGCCGGTGAGCAGAGCGTCGGGCTGATCTTCAACCTGGCCGGTGCGCAGCTCGGCGACACCGCGGTCACCATCGGCCAGGCGCTCTTCCTGACCTCGGTGCTGGCCGCGATGATCTCGTTCCACAACACCACGGCCCGCTACACCTTCGCGCTCGGCCGGGAGCGGGTGCTGCCGGCGGTGTTCGGGCAGACCTCGCCGCGCAGCGGCGCGCCGCGGGCCGCCTCGCTGGCGCAGAGCGTCCTCGGCCTGCTGGTCATCCTGCTGTACGCGGTCAACGGCTGGGACCCGGTGGTCAAGCTGTTCTTCTGGGGCGGCACCACCGGCGGGTTCGGTGTGCTGCTGCTGATCGCCACCACCTCGGTGGCCGTGATCGCCTACTTCCTCCGCTCCGGTGGCGGGGAGACGTTCTGGCGGCGGGTCATCGCACCCGGGCTGGCCACCATCGCGCTCTTTGTGATCATCTGGCTGGCCGTGTCGAACTTCGCCAACCTGCTCGGCGTCGCGCCGGACTCCTCCCTGCGCTGGGCGCTGCCCGCGGTGTACCCGGTGGCGGCCGCGTTGGGCGTCGGCTGGGCGCTGGTGCTGCGCGGCAGCCGTCCGGACACGTACGCCCGGATCGGCCTCGGCGCGGAGAGCGCCGCGGCCGCCGTGCAGCCGGTGGAGCAGTCGCCGGCACCGGCCGGCTCGGAGGCGCCGCGATGAGCGTGGCCATCGAGCGGCTCGGTCCCGAAGACACCGCGCTGGTGGCCGGCCGGACCGCGCAGGCGTTCACCGTCCTGGAGGTGACCCGCTGGCTGGTGCCGGACGCGAGCAAGCGGGAGGCCGTGCTGGCCGGGAACTTCGAGATCCTGGTCGAGCACGCGATGCGGCACGGTCTGGTGTATGCCAGCGCGGACCGGGCCGCGGTCGCGGTCTGGTTCCCCTCGGTCGGCGACTCGGCTCCGCCGCCGCCCGACTACGACGCCCGGCTCGCCGCCGCCTGCGGTGAGTGGACCGACCGGTTCGAGCATCTCGACGAGTTGTTCGCGGCGAACCACCCGCATCCGGACCACCACCATCTGGCCTTCCTGGCGGTCCAGCCGGACCGGCAGGGGCAGGGGCTGGGCACCGCGCTGCTGGAGCACCACCACGCCTGGCTGGACGCCAACGGGATGCCCGGTTACCTGGAGGCGAGCAGCCCGCGTAGTCGGGACCTGTACGCGCAGCACGCCTACCGGGCCGGCGAGCCGTTCCGGGTGCCCGATGGCACGCCGTTCTGGCCGATGTGGCGGGAGCCGGTGAGCCGCTGACGGGACCGGCCGGGCGCTGCCGCCCGGTGCGCAGAGCTGACGTGCTGTAATGCTCGCGTGACAGTTCGTACGCGCGATCGAGGGCCGGGTCCGCGGACCCGGCCCTCGATCGGAACCGCTTAGTACGTGCCGTCGAGCTGGCCACGCAGCTTGGTGAGCGCCCGGGCCAGCAGCCGGGAGACGTGCATCTGCGAGACGCCGATCTGCTCGGCGATCTGCGACTGCGTCAGGTTGCCGTAGAACCGCAGGGTGAGGATCTTCTGCTCCCGCTCGTCGAGCGTGGCCAGCGCCGGGCCCAGGGCGACCCGCAGCTCAGCCAGCTCGAACTCCGCGTCCTCGCCGCCGAGCATGTCGCCCAGCTCGGTGGCGCGCTCGCCGTCGCCGGTCGGGGTGGACAGCGACACCGCGTTGTATGCCCGGGCGCCTTCCAGACCCTCCAGCACCTCTTCCTCGGTGAGCCCGAGGTGGGTGGCGATGTCGGCGACCGTCGGCGAGCGGCCGAGGGTCTGCAGGAGTGAGCTGTTGGCGTCGGAGATGGACAGCCGCAGCTCCTGGAGCCGGCGGGGCACCCGGATGTCCCAGGTGCGGTCGCGGAAGTGCCGCTTGAGCTCGCCGATGATCGTGGGGATGGCGTACCCGGCGAAGTCGACGCCGCGGGACGGGTCGAACTTGTCGATGGCCTTGATCAGGCCGACCGCGGCGGTCTGTGCCAGATCGTCGGTGGGCTCGCCCCGCCCGCTGTAGCGGTGGGCGAGGTGGTTGGCCAGCGGCAGCCAGGCCTCGATCGCCCGGTCCCGCAGCGCGGCGCGCGACGGGTGGGTGGTCGGCAGTGCGGCCATGGCGTTGAGCAGATCCGTGGCGCTGTCGGTGAGCGTCCGCGGGTCGAGCTTCACGCTCTTGGCGGTGGCACTCGGCTGCTCGCTGATCGTTGGCGCGGTCATTGGGTGGTCCTCCCTGCACCTCGTCCGCGGACAAAAAGACGTGACGCTTTGGTTTAGCTTCGTATGGGCCGTTCGGGACTCACCTTAACCTGATCGTCTCCCCAAAATCTAGCCGAAAGGCTGATGTACTTAAGCCGTTTCAGGTCGTAAAACATACAAAATGGGTGGCTGCTTTGGCTGTTGTGAGGTCTCTTGCGGGTTGCGGCACCCATTGCTCGGCCGCCCGGCCACCCCGCGCCGGCCTGACCGGTCGGCCCACGGCAGCCGGCCGAGCGGTCAACATAAAATCCGACATCTGGGCCGAGGTGTCTACTATCCGTCGTTGTCCCGCCGGTGGGACTGGCCGTAACGTCGCCTCTACATACCCGGTTCGGAGGCACCGTGCTCGATCCAGCCGCTCCCCAGCTAGTCGTGAACAGTCGCACGCTCTACTTCAGCTGGTTGCCGGCGGATCCGGACGCGGTGGCCGCTCTGGTCCCGGCCGGCCTGCGGCCCCGCCCGGACCGGCAGGTGTTCCTCAACCAGTACATCGTCGACGACGAGACGCAGACCTCCGGCTTCGGCGCCTACTCGCTGACCTACCTCGGCGTCTCGCTGACCGGCGTGGACGCCCCCGGCGGCCTCAGCCCCGGCGGCTGGTGGACCCACTACGTGGCATCCAGCCGCACGGTCCGGGAATACGCCGCCGCGCGCGGCGCCCCGGCGATCACCGGCCGCACCAGTATCGAGGTGCGCGGCGGCCACCTGGTCTCGGTGACCGAGGCCGACGGGGCGCCGCTGATCCGGGCCCGCTGCCAGGTCGGCGAGACCGGCCATGTGATCAACAGCGGGCACCACCGCTACTTCACCCGCCGCGACGGTCAACTGCTCAGCGCCGTCTACCCGTTCGTGGCGGAGCCGGTCGCACCGTTCGAGATCGAGTCGGTCGAGTTCCTGGAGCCCGGCCACCCGATGTACGCGCTACGGCCGGCCAACCCGCTGACCATCGGCTTCGGCTACTACTCGCCACGCTCCTCGTTCGCCTACCCCGGCGGGCTGAGCGTGTATCCGGGCGCGAGCGGCCCGCCACCGGCGACGGCCCGGCCGGCTCACCATGTGCCGGCCAACCTGGCCCGCAGCGGCCTGCCGTCCGGGTCGTAGACCAGCCGGTACACCGGCAACGCCCAAATGCGGGTGTACCAGGGAAGTCGATCGGGACGATGCGGGCGTAACCGGCCGGGAGGACGGGTGCCCACCTGGCCGCCGTCGTACCACCGTTGCAGCGCGTCGGCAGCGGCCGTGACGGCCGCGACGGCGTCGGTGGGGTCCAGCAGGTCGGCGTCGTCCGCGCCGCCCGGGTCGCGGTCCAGGTGTTCGCGCCAGAGCCGCAGCCGCAACTCCCGGGCGAAGACCCGTGCCCCGTCGCCCTGCCCGGCCGGGTCGGTGGGCTCCCGCTGGTCGCGGGTGTCGTCGAGCACCGCACAGGACAACTCGCTGTCGTGCGTCCACGAGCGGCGGTTGAAGTTGTCGCTGCCCACGCTGGCCCAGACGTCGTCGACCACGCAGATCTTCGCGTGCACGTAGACCGGGTCGCCGGCGTGGTTCTCCACGTCGAACACGTGCACCCGGTCCGGCGCTGCCCGCTCGCACAGCGACAACGCCTGCTCACGGCCGACCGTGTTCGGTGGCAGCGCGAGCCTGCCGTCCACGTCCGGGTGCCGGGGCACCACGGCGATCAGGTGCAGCTCCGGGTTGTCACGCAGGGCGTGCGCGAACAGGTCCGCCACCTCGCTCGACCAGAGGTACTGGTCCTCCAGGTAGATGAGCCGGCGGGCACGGCGTACCGCCTTGGTGTAGCCCCGGGCCACGGACCGTTCGCCGTGCGGCGCGAAGGAGTAGCGCGGTCGGACGGCGGGGTAGGTGCGCAGCACCTGGATCTGGTGCGGACCGCAGGGCTGCGGGTCGGCCGGCTGCTCGGGCAGCGGGTCGGGGCGCAGGTCCGCGCCGCGCAGTCGGTCCCGCAGGTAGGCCGTCGGGTTCTCCGAGTCCAGCGGCATCGGGTCGGTCCAGCGCTCCCGGAACACGGTGTCCAGTGCACCGACCACCGGGCCGCGCACCGCGAGCTGCACGTCGTGCCAGGGCGGGTTGGGGCCGTACCGGGGAGACATCCGCACCGGCTGCGGGTCGCCGTGGTGCCCGGCGTCGTCCCGCCGGCTGTGGCACAGGTCGATTCCGCCGGCGAACGCGATGTCCCGTTCCGGGGCGCTCGGATGCCGCAGCACCACCAGCTTCTGGTGGTGCGAGCCGCCACGGCGGACCCGCTGGTCGAGCAGCACCTCCCCACCGGCCGCGGAGATCACCTCGCTGAGGTCGCGGTTCTCCGCTTCGCTGTAGGCCAGCGCGTCGAGGTGCGAGCGCCAGATCAGCCCCTTGACCACCACCCCGCGCTGCGCGGCCTGGGCGAAGAGCTGGGCCACGGTCGGGCCGTCCGGGCGTAGCCGCTGGTCCGGATCGCCCCGCCAGTCGGTGAAGAAGAGGTGGTCGCCGGCCGTCAGCGCCTCCACCTCGTCGACCAGCCGGTCGAAGTACGCCGCACCGTGAATTAGTGGCTCGGCGAGGTTTCCGCTGGCCCAGACGGGTAACCCAGAGATTGGGTTGGCCCGTTCCTGCGCGGTGAGGAACCAGTCCTGCAACGGCAACGTCCAGCCCCCCGGAGGTCGGCAACGTCCTCACCGTAGGACCCCCGACCCGGGTCCGCACGCCAGGGCCGGCAGACCGGCGACCTGGCCGACGCGACAACAACCGAGGAGGCCACACCATGCCCCGCGAGACGACGAACCCCGTGACCGAGTACCGCGAGCCGGCGGTGGAGAGCGAACGGGGGGCGTTGGTAGCGGTGTTGCTCATGGTGATTCTCGGCGTGGCTGGGATTTTCGCCGTCTCCTGAGGCGGCGCCGGCGCCCCGGGTGTACGGGGGCGCCGGCGCCGATCTCAGCGGTTGACGTGGTCAGGGCCGGGCGCCCTGGCCGCCGGTGTGCGGCAGCCGCTCGGTGGGAATCACGCCGAGCCGACCGGCCTGGTAGTCCTCGAACGCCTGGACCAGCTCGTCCCGGGTGTTCATCACGAACGGGCCGTACTGTGCCACCGGCTCCCGGATCGGCTGGCCACCCATGATGTAGAGGTCCAGTGCAGGGGTGTTGCTGTCCTGCGTGGTGTCCGCGCTGAAGCGCAGCGCGTCGCCCGGACCGTGCACCGCGAGCTGCCCGGTCCGTACCGGCCGACGGTCGGCGCCGACGGTGCCGCGCCCGCCGAGCACGTACACCAGGGCGTTGAACTCCGGCTGCCACGGCAGGTCGACCTGCGCTCCCGGCTGCACGGTGACGTGCGTGATGGTGATCGGGGTGAAGGTGGAGCCCGGGCCGCGGTGCCCGGCCACCTCACCGGCGATGACCCGGATCAGCGCACCGCCGTCGGCTGTCGTGAGCAGCGCCGACTCCCGGCCCCGGATGTCCTGGTAGCGCGGCGGGTTCATTTTGGCCGCGCGGGGCAGGTTGACCCAGAGTTGGGTGCCGTGGAAGAGCCCACCGCTCATCACGAGGTGCTCCGGCGGGGCCTCGATGTGCAGCAGTCCACTGCCGGCGGTCATCCACTGGGTGTCGCCGTCGGTGATGGTGCCGCCGCCACCGTGCGAGTCCTGGTGGTCGAAGACGCCGTCGATGATGTAGGTGACGGTCTCGAAGCCACGGTGCGGGTGCCAGGGGGTGCCCTTCGGCTCGCCCGGCGCGTAGTCCACCTCACCCATCTGGTCGAGGTGGATGAACGGGTCCAGGTCGGTCGTCGGCACCCCCGCGAAGGCCCGGCGGACCGGGAAGCCCTCGCCCTCGAAGCCGCTGGGCGCGGTGGTCACCGTGCGGACCGGGCGGATCTTGGCGGACTCGTCGAGCTGCGGCAGGCGGGGCAGGACGAGGACGTTCTCAACGGTGATCGCGGGCATCGAAGGCTCCTAGTTCGTGGCGTGGGTGGTCGACGTGGCCCGGGCCGCCCGTAGGCGGTCGCCGAGCCGGCCGAAGACCCGGGTGAGGCAGGCGACCTCGGCGTCGTCGAGGTCGTCCATCAGGTGGGTGCGCACCGACGCCAGATGGTGCGGCGCGGCTTCCCGTAGAGCGAGCAGCCCGGCGGCGGTGAGCACCGCCTCGCTGCCCCGTCGGTCGTCCGGGCAGGGCTCCTTGCTGACCAGGCCGCGGCGTTGCATTGAGGAGATCTGGTACGTCAACCGGCTGGGTGAGAAGACGAGTCGGCCGGCCAGCTCACCCATCCGCAGCCGCTGCCCCGGTGCCTCGGAGAGCAGGACCAGCACGTGGTAGTCGGCGAAGCTGAGATCGCTGTCGGCCCGAAGGTCGTCTTCCAGCTGGGTGTAGAGGCGCTGGCTGGCCTCGATGTAGGCGCGCCAGGCGGCCTCTCGGGTGCTGTCCAGGCTCTCTGTCACGTCCACGACGATAGCACTCTTTCAAAATTTAACTAGTGCCCTTGAGCGTCGTCTGGATCACGTCCACGCCGCCCTGGTACAGCGCTCGTACAGCTTTGAAAGGAGTCGTCGGTGGTCCGGCGGTGGAGCCGGCGGGTGATGTGCCAGACTCCGCCCTCGTGGAACACGTGGAGCTCACCGCCGCCGACCTGTTGCTGCGCCCGTGGCGGGACGCGGACGCCCCCTCGGTGCGCGACGCCCTGCGCGACCCGGCCATCGCCCAATGGAACCCACACCGCGGCGGCCCGATCGACGACGAGGCCGCCCTGTCGTGGGTACGCCACCGGGCCGACTGGTCCGGCGGCGACCACGCCTCGATGGCGGTAACGGCCGCGGTCGGCGGGGAACTGCTGGGCTCGGTGTCCGTGTACCACATCCACCACGGCGACGCGTCCATCGGCTACTGGACGGTGCCGGCGGCGCGCGGGCGCGGGGTGGCGGTGCGGGCGGTCGTCCGGCTCACCGACTGGGCGTTCGCCGACCTCGGGCTGCACCGGGTGGAGCTGTGCCACGCGGTGGCCAACCAGGCGTCCTGCCGGGTCGCCCACCGGGCCGGCTACCTCGCGGAAGGGACGCTGCGCGAGTCGTACCGGTACGGCGACGGCCGCCGCCACGACGAGCACCTGCACGCCCGCCTGTCCACCGACCGATAGGCCCTCGGTGGACGGCGGCTCACTCGATCACCCTCCGCAGGAACGCGCCGAGGGTGGTCGTCGTGCGGTCGATCTTCTCCTCCAGGGTGATCGTCTCGTCCAGGCGGCGCCCGGCGTCCTTCTTGCCCCGCAGGTAGTACGAGCAGGCCAGGTCGGAGCAGATGTAAACGCCGACGGAGTTGCCCTGCCGCCCGTCCCGGCCTGCTCTGCGGGCCGTCATCAGCGCGACGCCGTACCCGGTGTGCGTGGTCAGGCACAGCGAGCACATGCTGCGCCGGGCGCGCCCGGTGTGCGGGGCCACCCGCAACGCCACCCCGACCAACCCGCTGTCGGACTCGGCGACCAGGTAGGCCCGCTGCGGGGCGGCGCCGTCCCGCCACCCGAAGAAGTCGAGGTCGTCCCACGGTCGCACTTCGAGATCGTTCGGTACGGCCAGCCGCTTCGCCTCGCCCTGGGTGCAGTTGACGAAGGACGCGCGGATGGCGCGCTCAGTTATCGCTAGCATAGGTAGTAGCCTAGCTCTCCTAGGCAAGCAAATAACACGACTAGGTTGGGAGTGTGCGGCATGGCACGTGCGGGGGTGACCGCCGAGCGTCTGACCCTGGCCGCGGCCGAGCTGGCCGACGAGATCGGCATGGAGAACGTGACCGTCGCCGCGCTCGCCCGGCGCTTCGGCGTCAAGGACGCGAGCCTGTACTTCCACATCAGGAACGCACACGACCTGCGGGTAAGGGTGGCGCTGCTGGCGCTCGCGGAACTTGCCGACCGGGTCGCCGCCGCCCTCGCCGGCCGCGCGGGCAAGGACGCGTTGGTGGCCTTCGCCAACGCGTACCGGGACTACGCGACGCGGCACCCGGGCCGGTACGCCGCGATGCAGATCGACCTCGACCCGGAGACGGCCGCCGCGAGCGCCGGCGTCCGGCACGCGGAGATGACGCGAGCGATCCTGCGTGGCTACCGGCTCTCCGAACCCGACCAGACCGACGCGGTACGGATGATGCACAGCACGTTCCACGGATTCGTGAGCCTGGAGAAGACCGGCGGCTTCCGGCACACCCCCCGGACGACGGACGCCTCCTGGGCTCGAACGCTGGACGCTCTCGACGCGGTCCTCAGCAACTGGCCGTTCACGGGGAGCACCGGTGCGGAGACCGCTCGGTGACGGACGGCGACCGCCTAGGCTCGACGGCGTGGACGAACTGGAGCTGGCCGACTGGCGGGAACGGATAGCCCGGCTGTACCTGTCCGACGTCGACCTGGCCGGGTTCCGCGCCGGCCGTGATCAGCTCTTCGCCACCCACCCGCAGAGCCCGATCCCGGCGGCGGAGCGACCCGGCTTCACCGGAGTGCGCTACTTTCCGCCCAACCCGGCCGCCGTGGTGGAAGCACCCCTGCGCCCGGCCAGCGGCGAGCTGCGGATCGACACCGGCGGCCCGGACGGGGTGGTCGCGTACCGGCGGGTCGCGGTCGCGCAGACGTCGTGGGGGCCGCTGACCCTGTGGTGGATCGAGGCGTACGGGGGCGGGCTGTTCGTGCCGCTGCGCGACGGGACCTGCGGACAGGACACCTACGGCGGAGGTCGGTACCTCACCGACACGGTGAAGGGCACCTTCGGCCGGGGCGTCGAGCTGCTGCCCGGCGACCGGGTCCGGCTGGACGCCAACTATCTCTACAACCCGAGCTGCGCGTACGACGACCGCTGGGCGTGTCCGTTGGCGCCGCCCGAGAACCGGCTCGACGTGCCGCTGCGGGCCGGCGAGCTGGCGTACCACGACTGAACGGCCGCCCCGGCGTGCTGCCGGGACGGCCGTTCGAACCGCTCTCAGCCGGCGTCCGTCGCCGAACCGGACATCTGCATCCGACCCAGCAGCTGCCGGGCCTGGTCGGCGAGCTGCGCGTCGACGATCACCGCGTACTGGCCGGCGCGGAGCGAACTGGCCGAGGTGAAGTCCCGCTGCCCGCCGGTCATCGCGTGCGCGACCGCGCCGAACACCGCACCCCAGATCGCGCCGATGACCAGCCCGACCAGGATCACCGCCAGCCAGTTGCCCACGGTGAAGATGCCGAACAGCAGGCCGATGAAGAGCCCGAACCAGGCGCCGGTGCCGGCGCCGAGCAGGGCGGACCGACCGGTGGTCATCCGCCCGAGCACCGTCTCCACCAGCGTGAGGTTGGTCCCGACGATCGCACTGTGCTCCACCGGGAAGCGGTTGTCGGCGAGATAGTCGACCAACCGCTGTGCGGCCGGATAGTCCGGATACGAGCCGATCGTCACGGTGGGCGGGCCGGTCTCCGGTCCGTGCCCGTCACCGGACGGTGCCGACGGACGGCCGGCCGGGCCGGACGGCAGCAGATCGCCACCCTGTGTGCCGGGCCGCCACGCGGCGGCCGGCCCCGAAGCTGACGTCATGAGCATCCTCCCTCGTCAAGTCGTCCGGGTTCCCGCCCGCGCCGGCCGGTAACGCCAGCAACCAGGGTGGATGCCGTGCCGCCCGCCAGGAATGCGCCTGGATGCCCCGGGTAGGTAACCGGGTGCGGAGCGGACAGATCAGCGACCACGGCTTCCTCGCCGACGGCCGCAGCGCGGCGCTGGTGGACCGCTCGGGCTCGGTGAACTGGTGGTGCCCGGGCCGGTTCGACGCGCCGTCGGTGTTCGGGCGACTGCTCGACGACGACGCCGGGCACTGGTCGATCCGGCCGGAGGGCGATTTCAGCGTCGATCGCTGCTACCTCGACGACACCCTGGTGCTGCGGACCGTCTTCCGCACCGGGCAGGGGGAGGTGGCGCTGACCGACGCGCTCGCCTTCGAGCCCGGGGCGCGCGGCCACGACATCGGGATGTGCTCGCCGCAGGTGCTGGTCCGCAGCGTGCGGGGCCTCTCCGGCGAGGTCCCGATGCGGGTGCACTACCGGCCACGCTTCGAGTACGGGCGGACCACCGCGTTCCTCGTGGAGCGGGGCGGCATGCTGGATGCCGTCGCCGGGGCGGCGCGGCTCACCCTGCGGGGAAGTGTGCCGCTGTGCTGTGGCGAGGGCGAGGCCACCGGCACCTTCACCGCCCGCGCCGGTTCGATCCACAACTTCACGCTCGGGTACGCCCCGACCTACGACGCGCCGGCGCCGGAGGTGCCGGACGCCGATCGGACGATCACCGACACGGCCGCCGGGTGGCGGTCCTGGGTCGAACAGCACGAATACCGGGGGTGTTACTCCGAACAGGTGCGACGCAGCGCGCTGGTGGTGCAGGGCATGACGTACCGGCCCAGCGGAGCCGTGGTGGCCGCGGCGACCACCTCGCTGCCGGAGAAGCTCGGCGGAAACCGGAACTACGACTACCGCTACGTCTGGGTGCGCGACTTCAGTCTCACCCTGCGGGCGCTGTGGCGCTCGGCCTGCTTCCACGAGGTGCAGCGGCAGTTCTCCTGGGTGAGCCGGGCGATGGGCCGGATCGGCGACGAACCGGTGCCGATCATGTACGGGGTGCAGGGGGAGCGGGACCTCACCGAGCACCGCCTGGAGCACCTCGCCGGGTACCGCGGCAGCCCGCCGGTGCTCATCGGCAACGACGCGTGGCGGCAGCGGCAGACCGACATCTTCGGCGAGGCGCTGGACGCCGCCTGGCTGATGCGCGACAAGTTGGAGCCGATGGAGCCGGACGTGCGCAACGTGCTGCGGGTGCTCGCCGACCAGGCCGTGGTGGACTGGCGGAAACCGGACGCGGGCATGTGGGAGGAGCGCGGGATCGAACACCACCACGTGTCCTCGAAGGTGCAGTGCTGGGTCGCGCTGGACCGCGCGGTCCGCTTCGGTGACGAGCTCGGTGGACCGGAGGACGTGGAACGCTGGGCGGCCGCCCGCGACGAGGTGCGCGCGACGGTACTGGAGCAGGGGTGGAGCGACCGGCTCGGTGCGTACAGCGGGAGTTTCGGATCCGACGACCTGGACGCCTCGGTGCTGGTGATGCCACTGGTGGGTTTCCTGGCGGCCGACGACCCACGGATGCGCGCGACGGTCCGAGCGGTGGAGCGGCGGTTGTCCCACGACGGCCTGCTGCGACGCTGGGACGGCGACCCGGCGGGCTTCGTCATCTGCTCGTTCTGGCTGGTGGGCTGCCTGGCGATGGGAGGGGAACTGGACCGGGCGCACGGGTTGTTCCGCCGGCTGGCCGGGCGGGTCAACGACCTCGGCCTGTTCGCCGAGCAGATCGACCCGCTGACCGGCGAGCAGATGGGCAACTTCCCCCAGGCGTTCTCGCACATCGGCCTGATCAACGCCGCCGGTCAGCTCACGGACGTCGAACGGGACCCGGCGCTGCGGCATCGCGGCGTGCCACCGCCGCACTTCACCCCGACGCGGTCCTGAGCGGGCTGGGGGACAATGCCGGGATGCGGCTGGTGCTCACGGCGGACACCCACCTACCGAAGCGGGCCCGGGATCTGCCCGGGCCGCTCTGGCAGGCGATCGAGGCGGCGGACGTGGTGCTGCACGCCGGCGACTGGGTGGACGAGTCGCTGCTCGACGCGATGACCGCGCGCTCCCGTCGGCTGATCGGGGTGTACGGCAACAACGACGGCCCGGCGCTGCGCGCCCGGCTGCCGGAGGTGGCCCGGGCTGACCTCGACGGCCTGCGGGTGGCCGTGGTGCACGAGACCGGCCCCCGGGCCGGCCGCGAGCAGCGCTGCGCGGCCCGCTTCCCCGACGTCGATTTGCTCCTCTTCGGGCATTCGCACATCCCCTGGGACACCGAAGCCCCCGGTGGCCTACGCCTGCTCAACCCCGGCTCACCCACCGACCGCCGCGCCCAGCCCCACGCCACCTATCTCACGGCCGAGGTGGACGCCGGCCGCCTGACCCGGGTCGAGCTGCACCGGCTGCCCCGCCGCTGACCCCGGTCGCGCTTGGTTGCTGCGGTCCGTCAGCGTCATCACCCTCTCTTCGAACAAGCGTGCCAATACCCGGATCTTCGCGCGTTCATGCCTGCTCGGCGCGTCCGCCGGCACCTACGATCACCCGATGAGCGTGGACCGGTCAGGTGTGGTGGTGGTCGGAGCGGGCATCGCCGGGGTGGCCTGCGCCGTGGAGCTGGCCGCGGCCGGGGTGCCGGTGCAGGTCCGGGAGCGGGGGCACGTCCGCGGCGGCCGGATGGCCAGCAAACGCTTCGACGGCCGCCCCGCCGACATCGGCGCCGCCTACTTCACCGCCAGCGACCCCGACTTCGCCGCGCTGGTCGAGCAGTGGCGCGCCGCCGGCCTGGTCCGCGAATGGACCGACACCTTCCAGGCGTACGACCAGGACGGGCGCCGCGACGTGCCCGGGCCGATGCGCTTCGCCGCGCCGCGCGGACTGCGTTCACTGGTCGAACACCTGGCCGGCGCGGTGCCGGTGACCGTCGACCGGTTGGTGCTCACCGTGGAACCCGGGCCGGTCGTGGACGGGCAGCCGTGCGCGGCGGTCGCCCTGGCCATGCCGGGCCCGCAGGCCGCCCTGCTGCTCGACCCGGCCCTGGCCGACGCCACCCGCGTCGCGCAGGCGCAGCGCTGGTCGCCCTCGCTGGCCGCGGTGCTGCGCTTCCCGACCCGGCGCTGGCCGGACTTCCGGGGCGCGTTCGTCAACGACCACCCGGTGCTCAGCCTGGTCTGCGACGACGGCGACCGGCGGGGCGACGGCGCCCCGGTGCTGGTCGCGCACACCGTGCCGGAGTTCGCCGCCGGGCACCTCGCCCAGCCCACCGGAGCCGGCCCGGTGATCGAGCATGCGGTCCGGGACCTGCTGGGGTTGCCCGAGGTGGCGGCCGACGTGCACGTGCACCGATGGACGTACGCGAAGCCCACCACCGCCGGGGGCGGCACCCATCACCTGGACGCCGACGGGATCGGCCTGGCCGGCGACGCGTTCGGCAAGCCCCGGGTGCAGAGCGCCTGGCGCTCCGGTCGGGACCTCGGCCGTGCCCTGGCGGCCCGCCTCAGCTGAGGACGCCGACCGCCGGCTGGCCGCCGGTTTCCGATGGGCCGGGGCTCAGGCGTGGCCGGCGACGCGCTGGGCGGGCACGCCTCGTTCGGCCGGGTCGCTGGTCCGTGCGCCCTTACGGTCCAGCAACTGCATGACCGGGGTCGCCGCGACGCCGTGCACCACCACGGAGACGAGCACCACCAGCCCGACCGTGGCCCAGAGCAGCTCCGCCTGCGGGAAGTCCGCCTTCGTGGTCGCGTACGCCAGGTAGTAGAACGAGCCCACACCGCGGATGCCGAACAACGAGATGACCCAATGCTCGGCCGGCCGGCCCGGCGCGCCCCGCAGCGACAACCAGCCGACCAGCGGCCGGACCAAGAACACCAGCGCCACCCCGACGGCCGCAGCCGGCCAGGTCAGCGGAGCGAGCAGGCCCCCGACGATGGCGCCGCCGAGCAGCAGCAGCAGCACCAGGGTGAGCAGCCGTTCGATCTGCTCCGCGAAGTCGTGCAGCACCGAGTGGAACTCGTGGGTCCGCTCGGCGGCCCGGATCGCGCGGGCGGCCACGAACACCGCCAGGAACCCGTACCCGCCGACCACCTCCACCAGCCCGTACGCCAGGAAGGTGGCGGCCAACGCCAGGAAACCCTCGGCGTGCCGGGCCAGCCGCAGATGGCTGGGCGCCCGGAAGAACAGCTTGCCGAGCAACCAACCGATGAGCAGGCCGCCGCCGACCCCGACGCCGACCTTCCAGAGCACATCGACGGTGAACCAGTCGACCAGCCAGTCCCGCGGCGCGAGGCTGGTCGAGGCGATGGCCGCGTAGACGAACGGGAACGCCAGCCCGTCGTTGAGGCCCGCCTCGGAGGTCAACGCGAAACGGACCTCATCCTCGGAGTCCTCCACGTCGGTCGGCTCGCCGACCTGCACGTCGGCCGCGAGCACCGGGTCGGTCGGGGCCAGGGCGGCGCCCAGCAGCAGCGCGCCGGCCGGCACCAGCCCGGCCCACCACCAGCCGAGCAGCGCCACCGCCGCGATGCACAGCGGCATCGCGATGACCAGCAGGCGCCACGTGGACGACCACTTCGCCCAGCTCAACGGTCGGTCGATCTTGAGCCCGGCGCCCATCAGGGCGACGATCACCCCGATCTCGGTCAGGTGGGTGGTCAGCTCGGGGTGGGCCAGCGGGTCCGGTGTGGGCAGTCCGACCGGCAGCAGGAAGACCAGCATCCCCAGGGCGAGGAAGGCGATCGGCATGGACAGCGGCCGCCGCTCCAGCACCCGGGGCAGGATCCCTGCGAGCAGGGCGCCCAGGCCCACCAGCGCGAACGCCACGTCTACCGGCTCCACCGTGCCACCCTCCGACCGTGCCCACGGGTTGCGGGCAGGTGGTGACACACCATGCCCCGCGAGTCGTACGGGTAAGCCTCCGCGACGAGCCGAACAGGAGGGTCGCGACCTGTTGGCCGCCGAGCGTGCATGAGTGTGCACGGGGTGACTATAGTTGCGTATGATGCTCCTGTGAATCTGACGGAGTGGGCACGTGCGCAGGGGATCAGTCCCCACACGGCGTATCGCTGGTTCCGTCAGGGCACCTTGCCGGTCCCGGCTCAGCGGGTTGGCCCCCGCATGATTTTGGTGAATGTGGACGCCAACAGCGCGCCGGCCTCCACGGGTGGCCTGGGTCTGTACGCCCGGGTCTCGTCCCACGATCAGAAGACCGATCTGGAGCGCCAGGTTGCCCGACTGTCGGGGTGGGCGGCCAAGGCCGGCCACCGGGTGGTGCGTGTGGAGTCCGAGATCGGCTCGGGCATGAACGGCGCCCGGTCGAAGGCCCGGCGTCTGCTGGCCGACCCGGACGTGAGCACTGTCGTGGTTGAACATAAGGATCGGCTGGGTCGCATGAACGTCGAACTGGTCGAGGCCGCGCTGGCCGCCCACGGTCGCCGGCTGGTGGTGCTGGACGAGGGCGAGGTCGATAACGACCTGGTCCGCGACATGGTTGAGGTGCTGACGTCGTTTTGTGCTCGCCTGTACGGGCGCAGGTCGGCCCGCAATCGGGCCAGGAAGGCGCTGGAGGCCGCCGAACATGGCTGACCTCCGCTCGATCGACGAGCCGTTCGTCGCCCTCGGCCCGACCGGGGTCGCCATCCGCGACCGCCTCAAAGGTCTCACGGCGCGAGACGAGGAGATCCTGCGCCTGGTGGGTGCACACCTGGGCTCGCTCGCGGCGAAGGACCTCAAGGTTCGGTGTGCCGACCGGCTGGAGCACTCCACGCACGCGTGGGCGGCGCGTAAGCGCGACCTGACGCCTGGCTCGTCGGCCCGGTGGGCAGGGGCGATCACCAAGGCCACGCACGACCAGTGGGCGCTGGCCCGCAGGTGCCAGCTAGTACACATCGGTAACCTCGAAGCTGGGGTCGCGATGATTCGACATCGGCTGTCCCTGCCGGTCGGCCAGCGCGGCACCAAGGGCGTACCGGGCGGCTACCGCAGTCGGCAGGAGTGGTTCGCCAAGAGTCGCCGTCTGCACGTGCTGATGGAGCGGCTGGAGCGGGAGCGGGCCGACCGTGAGGCCGGGGTCGTGCATGTGATGCGCGGCGGGAAGCGGCTCGCCCGCAACCGCCACAACCTGGCCCAGGCTGGACTGACCGGGGCGCAGTGGCGCGACCGCTGGGAAGCGCAGCGCTGGTTCCTTCAGGCCGACGGGGAGTCGGGTAAGCGGTACGGCAACGAGACGATCCGCGTCACCCCCGGCGGCGAAGCGTCGATCAGACTGCCCGCACCGCTGGCCGGACTGGCGAACGCCCCCCACGGCCGGTATGTCCTCGCGGCGAAGGCGCGGTTCCCACATCGGGGCCAGGAGTGGGTCGACCGTATCGAGACCAACCGGGCGGTCGCCTACCGTATCCACCACGACGCGCGGCGCGGACGCTGGTACATCACCGCGTCCTGGCAGTACGCGCCCACCAAGACGGTCCCGCTGCAGGCCGCCCTCGCCGACGGCGCGATCGGGGTGGATACCAATGCCGATCACATCGCCGCCTGGCGGCTCGACGTTCACGGCAATCCAGTCGGCAACCCACGCCGGTTCCACTACGACCTGTCCGGCACCGCCGAGCACCGTGACGCCCAGCTGCGTCACGCCCTGACTCGGCTGCTGAACTGGGTGAAGGTCTGCGGCGTGAAAGCTGTCGCCATCGAGGACCTGAACTTCGAAGCGGAGAAGACCCGGGAGAAGCACGGCCGCCGCAAACGGTTCCGCAGTCTCATATCCGGGATGCCTGTCAGTAAGCTGCGCGCCCGGCTCACGTCGATGGCCGAGGCGCCCGGCATTGCGATCGTCGCGGTCGACCCCGCATACACCTCCAAGTGGGGCGCCCAGCACTGGCAGAAGCCCCTAACCAGCAGAACCCGCACCGCAACTCGCCACGACGCCGCCGCCGTGGCGATCGGACGACGCGCCCAGGGTCACCCGATCCGGCGTCGGACGGCACCGCCCCCAGCTCACCAGAGTGATGGGCAGGGGCATCGGACCGTCCAGGCCGGACCGGGTGACCCTGAGCGCGAGGGAACCCGCCCCCGTAACTTCGGACCGCGGACACGATCCGTGCGCGCCGGATACGGGGCGAACGCGGGAGACCAGCGTGCCCAACACCGTTCGGGACACGCGGCTGAAAACACGCAACTCGTGCTCAGTCCCTAGGAACGGTTCCTCAGCGCGGGCGGGTGACCGGCGAATCGTCCAACGTGGCCAGCAGCGCGGCCGGGTCGTCGTACACCGCCACCGCGCCGGCGCCGGCCAGCTCGCCCCGGCTGGTGCCGCCGCAGGTCAACCCGACGCACGGGATGTCCAGCTTGCCGGCCGCCGCGACGTCCCAGACGGAGTCGCCGACGAAGACCAACCGCTCGGCGGCCAACTCGGACTGCTGAAGCGCGGCGACCAGGATGTCCGGGGCCGGTTTGCTCTGCTGGGCGTCCGCCGACGAGGTGACCGTGTCGACCACGTCGTCGGCGTTCAGCGCGCGGCGCAGCGCGCTGACCTCGTGTTCCGCGGCGGAGGTGGCCAGCACCACCCGCAGACCCCGCTCGGCGCAGGCCCGCAGCAGGTCCGCCGCCCCGGGCAGCGGCGTCAGCCGTTCCCAGTACTCGGCGTACAGGGTGTCGTGCGCGTCGCGCAGCTTCGCGTCGGCGTCGCGGTCCCGCTCCGGGCCGAGCAGGTGGTCGAGGAGCTTGTCCGAACCCATCCCGATCGACCGGTGCACGGTCGCCATCGGCACCGGCTGGTCGGACTGGCGCAGCGCCTCCCACCAGCTCACGGTGTGCAGATAGTTGGTGTCGACGAGCGTGCCATCGACGTCGAAGAGGACCCCGGCGGGTCGGTCGGTGCGCATGGGCGTCCTCCTACCCGTTCGGTGGCCGGCTGACCCTCCGGCCCTGGCGCGTTCGACCCGGGTCTCAGTGACCCTCGGTCGGCGGGACGAGGATCTCGAACCAGACCGTGGAGCCGCGGACCGAGGGGTCGGTGCCCCAGGCGTCGCTGAGCTGCTCGATCAGGCCGAGCCCTCGCCCGCGACTGCTCAACGTGTCGGTGCGGGCCCGGGTCACGGTGCCCCGGGTGCCGGAGTCGGCGACCGAGACCAGCAGCCGCTCGGGGCTGAGGTCGATCTCCACCCGGGCGGCGGTGCCGGCGTGCAGCAGCGCGTTGGTGGTCAGCTCGCTGGTGCACAGGACCGCCGCGCCGATCACCGCCTCGGGCACCTGCCACTCGGCGAGCTGGCCGGTCATCCAGTGCCGGACGCGGCTGGGGGCGGTCGGCTCCGCCGGCACTTCCATGCTCGCCGAGCGGCTCGGCTTGAGCGCGTGCTCGACCGCCAGCACGGCCACGTCGTCCTCGGTGCCGCCGGGGACCGCGGCGGTGGCCACGGCGCAGAGCGCACGGGGGTCGCTGCCGCCGGCCTTGGCGACCGCGTCGCCGAGCGCGTCCAGCCCGACGGTGAGGCTCTGCCTGCGGCGCTCCACCACACCGTCGCTGAACAGCAGCAGGGTGTCGCCGGGGCGGAACGCGACGGTGGTGGTGGCCGGCCGGCCGCCGAGCCCGAGCGGGGGGCCGATCGGCATCTCCACGTACTCCGCGTGTGAGCGACCGTCCGGGGTGCAGCGGCGGATCAACGGCGCCGGGTGCCCGGCGCTGGCCAGCGTGAACTCGCGCCGATCGGCGTCGACCACCCCGAACACCACGGTGACGAACAGTTCGTGCGTGCCGGCCTCCGCGCCGAGGCTGGTCACCAGCCGGTCCAGCCCGGCCAGCACCGCGTCCGGCGTCGGGTCGGCCAGGGCCAGCGCGCGCAGCGCCGCCCGGACCTGTCCCATCCGTGCGGCGGCCTGTACGTCGTGCCCCGCGACGTCGCCCAGCACGACACCGAGCCCGCCGGTGGGCAGCAGGAACGCGTCGTAGAAGTCCCCGCCGGCCGCGTTGCCGTCCACGCCCGGGTCGTAGCGGGCCGCGATCCGCAGCCGGGGCAGGTCCGGCAGGTTCGCCGGCAGCATGCTGCGTTGCAGCAACTGGGCGGTGCCGTGCTGAGTCTCGAACCGTCGGGCCCGCTCCGCCGCCTGGCCGATCAACTCGGCCGAGGCGGCCAGCAGCGCCCGCTCGGCGGCCGACCAGGTGTGCGGCACCTGGTAGCCGACCGCCAGCCCGCCGCGGACCACCGAGGTGCCCAGCGGCACCGCGGCCAGCGAGCGGATCTTCTGGTCGTGGCGGTCCACCGCGGTCTCCCGCAGCGGCTGCCCGTCCCGGGTGAACGACGGACCGCCGGAGCGGGCCGCCTCCACCACCGGGGTCGACCAGTCCGCCGGGATGCGCCGCCAGAGCGGTGGCAGGCGCTCGTCGGCCTCGTCCATCAATTCACCGCGCACCCGGCGCACCATCCGCCATCCGCCGCCGCCCTCATCGACCGCGAACGCGATCTGGTCGGCGTCGAAGGTGGTGATCGCGTAGCGCAGCGCCACCCGGGCCACGTCGTCGAGGGTGAGGGTGCCGGCGAGCGCGGCGGCGACCTCGCTGAGGCTCTGCAGCTGCCTGGTGACGGGGGTGGTTTCGGCGGCGACCGGCAGCATCCCGACGATCTGTCCGGTGCTGTCGCGGACCGGGGAGTAGCTCCGGGTGAAGACGGCCTGCTCGGCGACGCCGGAGCGGCCACGGACCATCGGGAGGGCGCTCTCCTTCTCCAGGAACGGCACGCCCTGCCGGTAGGCGTGCTCGATCACCTCGCCGACACCGGGCAGCGCCCAGATCTCGGCGTACACCTCGGCGGAGGGGCGGCCGAGGGCCGTGGGGTGCTTACTGCCCAGCAGTTCGGCGTACCCGTCGTTGTAGAGCAGGACGAGGTCGTCGCCGTACGCCAGCGCCATCGGCATCGGGGAGGCGAGGATCAGATCGACCACGGCCCGGATCGCCGGGTCCCACCGCTCGGGCGGGCCGAGCGAGGTGCCGGCCCAGTCATGGCCGAGCACGGCGGCAGCGCCCGGTCCGGTGGATGCCCCCGGCACCGGAGTTGCTGGCGTGGGAACTCGCCCGACCGTTCCTGGCATGTTCGCAGCCTAGCCGGCTGCCGGAGAGCCGCATCCGATCATGGCCGCGGGTCGTGGCGAGCGCCGACGCGGTGCCTGTTCGAGCAGTTCACAGCCCTGTCCGGCGACTTGTCGGAAAAAACGTGGCGACCCGCGCGGACTGCCGCACCGGTGGCCGGGTATGCGCCCGACGCAGTCCATGCGACAGGAGGGACATCATGCTGAAAACCCTCGCGGTCGGGCAGGCCGACATCGGTGACGCCATCGCCGACACCTGGAGGTCGGTGCTGCTCTTCATCCCGAAGGCCGTGGCCTTCATCGTGATCCTCGTGGTCGGCTGGCTCATCGCCAGAGCGGTCCTGAAGATCGTGGACACGGTGCTGGAACGGGTGCGCTTCGACGAGGCGGTCGAACGCGGCGGCATCAAACGGGCACTGGAGAGAACGAAGTACGACGCGAGCGACATCCTCGCCAGACTGGCGTACTACGCGGTACTGCTGTTCACGCTGCAGTTCGCGTTCGGAGTCTGGGGACCCAACGCGATCAGTGACCTGATCAGCGGCGTGGTGGCCTGGCTGCCGCGCGCATTCGTGGCGATCGTCATCGTGGTGGTGGCGGCCGCGATCGCGAACGCCGTCCGGGATCTGGTCACCGGGGCGCTGGGCGGGCTCTCGTACGGCAAGGTCCTGGCCGACCTGACGGCGATCTTCATCATCGCGCTCGGCGTGATCGCCGCGCTGAACCAGGTGGGTATCGCCACCACGGTCACCACGCCGGTGCTGATCGCCGTGCTCGCCACGGTCGCCGGCATCCTGATCATCGGTGTCGGTGGTGGCCTGGTGCGGCCCATGCAGAACCGGTGGGAGGGCTGGCTGAACCGGGCGGCCGAGGAAGCTCGGGCGGTGCAGGAGAACCGGCGGGCGACCACGGCCGGTCGCGGTGACATGGAGCGGCAGATGGCCGACCGTGCGGGCGACCGCACCCAGGCCATGCCGCAGGTCGAGGAGCAGGCGACGCAGTACCGCCCGTAGCGGGGTAGAGCAGCACGCGGTCGATGGGAGGGTGTTCCGCGCACGGCGCGGGCGCCCTCCCCGCGCGCTACCGGTCGGTGCCCGCTGCTGCGGCCGGTCGACCCTGCGGCGGCGGCCCGCCCGTTCGGCAGATCGTCAGGTTCGGTCCAGCGCGCGAGCCAGGGCGCAGACCGCGACCAGCCGGGTGAGCGGCCACTCCGGCTCGCTCCAGTCCACCGGGCCGCTCGGCGGCACCCACCCGTGCTCGTCGGCGGCGGCGCGGACCCCCTCCGCGTAGCCGGCGAGCGCCGCGGCCGTCAACGGGCGGCGGTCCCCGTCGAGGCTGTCCCGCACGGCGGCGGCGTGCTGGTCGACCAGCGCCAGCAGCCCGGGGCGCGCGGCGGCGGCGGCGAGCCCGGCGGTGCCCACGGAGACGGTGAGAGCGGCCAGGGTGGACCGCGCCGAGTCGACGGCGGTACGGGAGGCGACCCGGTTGAACGGCACACGCATGGTGACCGAGGCTAACCGACCGGTGACCGGGCCGACCTCGGCCGCTCGGCGGGTGTCGGCTGCGCCACCGGCCGACTCGGGCTGACCGCGAGGGTTGATCCGGCACAGACGGGGCAGCAGGAGAACCACGGCACACGGCGGCACAGAGCACCGGAGGAACGGATGGGACAGCAGGCGGACGGGCCGGACGAGCAACATCGCCGGCCGGCCGGGGTGAGCGACGCGACGGTCGCCGCGCTCGGCAAGCTCAGCGAGGCGCTGGAGTGCGTCGAGCGGGCCCGGGGGCACCTGTACTCGCTGCACCAGCTGATCGGGCACGCCGACCTGATGCTCGACGACGCGGTGCAGCAGTTCCGCGCCGCCGGGCATCCGCGGCTCGCCGACCGGATCGACACCGAGCTGCTGGGCCGCAACGTCATCGCCGGCCGGTGGACGTTCCAGATCGTCGAGGACTTCGACGACGGCTACCACGCGCTGTTCCGGGAGCTGGACCGGCAGGCCCGCGAGGAGCTGGTGGGCGGGCGGCGCCACCTCTACGAGGCGGAGATGAAGGAGCGACGCCGCAGCCGGGGCCGGCCAGGGCACGAGGCCCGGCCGGGCAGCGAAGGCTAGTCCCCGGCCGTGTCCGCCGGTCGGCGCCGCGCCGCGTCGTCGGCGATGATCACGGTGGCCACCATCAGCGCGACGCAGAGGCTGAACAGCCAGGACTCGTCGGAGACGAGCCAGGCGGAGACCGGTGCCTGCAGTGCGGCGAGCAGAAAGCCGAGCCAGGCGAGTCGGCGCTGACGCGTGGAGAGGATTCCGGAGCCTTGATGCATCCCGAAAGTCTTGCGCGATCCGGTCGGCTTGCCGTCGTCCGATCGGCCGATTCTGGATGAGCTGTCCGTTTTCTCGACCGTCCGGGCACCACTTCTTGTCACCGCGGGCGACCGGCCGGAGCTGGCGGTAAGGTGCGGCTGCGGCAGGATGATGTTCCGTGTCCACCGCACCTGCGCCACCCCGCGCCTCGCTGCTCCTGCTGGCCTATCTCGCCTTCGTCAGTCTCGGCCTGCCCGACAGCCTGCTCGGCGTCGGCTGGCCCTCGATCAGCGCCGACTTCGGCGTACCGACCGAGGCGGTCGGTCTGCTGCTCACCGCGGGCACCGTCGGCTACCTGACCTCCAGCGTGCTGGCCGGGTTCACGCTGGCCCGGGTCGGGGTGGGCGCGCTGCTCGCCGGTAGCACCCTGCTGTCGAGCCTGGCGCTGACCGGGTACGCCACGAGCCCCGGGCTGGCCGTGCTGGTGGGCTGCGCGCTGGTGCTCGGTCTGGGCTCCGGCGCGATCGATTCCGGGCTCAACGCGTACGCCGCCGGGGCCTTCGGTCCGCGCCACATGAACTGGATGCACGCCTTCTTCGGGCTGGGGGTGGCGATCGGCCCGCTGATCATGACGGCGGTGCTGAGCGCGGGGCTGGCCTGGCGGTGGGGGTACGGCATCGTGGCCGCCGCCCAGCTCGCCCTCGCCACCGCGTTCGCCCTCACCGTGCGGGCCTGGCGGCGCCGCGTCCCGGGCCCCACCGAGCCGGGTGCCGCGCCCGCCCCGCCAGCCGTGAAGGTCCCGATCCGGGCCACGCTGCGGCTGCCCGCGGTCTGGTCGGGGGCGCTCGCCTTCGCGCTGTACGTGGCCATCGAGGTGTCCGCCGGGCTGTGGGCGTTCCTGCTCCTGACCGAGGGGCGCGGGCTGAGCGCCGTGGTGGCCGGTGGCTGCGTCTCCGCGTACTGGGGCAGTCTCTTCGTCGGCCGGGTGGTGCAGGGCGTGGTGGCCGAGCGGCTGGGGGCCTGGTTGGTGCTGCGCGGCAGCCTGGCCGGGATGGCGGCGGGTGCGGTGCTGATCGCCGTACCCGGGCCGGGCGCGTTGGCCGTGCTCGGTCTGGTCGTGGTCGGTTTCGCCGCCGCGCCGGTGTTCCCGCTGCTCACCCTCACCACCGCCGACCGGGTCGGTGCGGCGCACGCGGACCAGGCCATCGGGCTCCAGATCGGCGCGGCCGGCCTGGGCGCCGCGTTCGTTCCGGCCGCGCTCGGCGTGCTGATCGGCAACGTGTCGGTGCAGGTGCTCGGCCCAGCCCTGCTGGTGCTAGCGCTGGCCCTGATCGTGCTCTACGAGTTGGGCGCCGGCCGGCCCGGCCCGGAGCGGCCGGTGCCCGCCGTGGCCGGGCCGGATCAGCCCACGTCGCCCGCTCCGGCCGGAACCGGTACGGCGGCCGGTGCAGCCGGTGAGGCCAGTGGGGCTGGTCAGCCGGTGTCCGGTCCGGTCCTGCCGGTGGTGGAGGGGCGGTAGGCGCGGTCCGGGTCGGTCGGCTCCCGGCCGGCGCCCCTGGCCTGACCGCCGCGGTCCGCTGCCGCCGGCCCGTGCCCGAACGCGGCCTCCTCGCCGGCGTCGTTGCCGGTCACGTCGTCGGCCTGCCCGTCGATGCTGGAGCCCGCCACGGCCCGTTCCAGTTCCTCCAGCGGAATCCGTTCCTCGTCGCGCCACACCCTGTCGTCGGTCATGCCTTCAGCGGTACCCGGGCGCGATGATCGCAAACGGATGGTGCTTGGTCCGAGACACGGCGATGGCCGCCGGGGACTCCGGCGGCCATCGGATATCGGTGCTGGGGATCACGGCTGCGGGCGGTCCACCCTGCCGCGCCAGGCGCCGGTCTCCTGACCGCGCCGCTCGATGTAGGTCTTGAACCGTTCCAGGTCGCCCTTGGCCCGCCGGTCGACGATGCCGAGCTTGTCACCGGCCTGCTCGACCACCCCGTGCGGCTCGAACTCGAGCTGGAGGGTGACCCGGGTCTTGTCCTCGTCCAGCCGGTGGAAGGTCACCACGCCGGCCTGCTGGGTGCCGCCGGTGGAACGCCAGGCGACCCGCTCGTCCGGCAGTTGCTCGGTGATCTCCGCGTCGAACTCGCGCTTCACCCCGGCGATGTCCACCGTCCAGTGGGTCATCGTCTCGGAGAGCTGCCGGACCTCCTGCACACCCTCCATGAACTCGGGGAACTCCTCGAACTGCGTCCACTGGTCGTACGCGGTGCGAACGGGGACTGACACGTCGACATGTTCGGTAACGCCACTCATCAGAAATCCTCCTTCGGCCGCCGGTCGTACGGATCGGGGGACGATCCGGTCACCAGCGGGTTGTCTCGTTCTTGTTGCCGAGCGCGGCCCACACCTCGGAGACCGTCTGGTAGCGGGTGCCGTCGGGCAGCCGCTCCAGCGCGGCCACGATGTCGTCCGGCGCGTCGTTGTCGCGCGCGTTGGCGACCAGCGTTTCCCGGTCGCCGGGCAGGGCGCTCATCGTGATGAACCGGCCCAGCCGGCTGCGCTGTTCGACGTCCTCGGAGCTCATCCCCTGCGGGGAGCCGGTGCGCAGTTCACCGGCCGGGGCGGTGGTCGCCTCGGGCTGGTCCTCGCCGGCCGGTTCCGGCACGCGGGACTCGTCGACCCGAGAGCCGCCGGTCCCCGGCCCCTGCACGAGGCCGCTGACCTCCTGGCTCATCTGCTCGTCGATTCTCGGTCCGTGCTTGCTGTTGCCACGCTCCATGCCTTCTGCGCTACCCGGCACCCCGGCCGGTAAACCGGCACCGGGTCACGAACGGGCCCTCGGGCCGGCCCCGGATCGGACACGAGGCCCGGTACGGCGCTCAGGACTCGGCCGGCTTCCGCGGGGCAGCACCGGCTCGTCCGGGTCCGGGTCGCCGGCCTGCAACCGCCGACCACGTTGCACCTCGGCGTTGATCTGCACGCCCAGCATCAGGGCCGAGTTGGACAGGTAGAGCCAGACCAGGAACGCGATGGCCGCTCCCAGGCTGCCGTAGGTGGCGTCGTACGAGCCGAAGTTGGCGACGTAGAGGCCGAAGCCGAGGGAGGCCACCGCCCAGGCGAACAGGGCCACCGCGCCGCCCGGGGTGAGCCAGCGGAACCGGGGCTGCCGCACGTTCGGGGCGATCCAGAACAGCAGTGACAGCAGCACCATCATGATCAGGGCGAGCACCGGCCACTTCGCCACGCTCCACACCGTGCGGGCCAGGCCACCGGCGTTGATCAGGTCGCCGACCGCGTCGGTGACCGGACCGCTGACGATCAGCCCGAGGGCGACCACCGCGAGCAGCACCAGCGTGATCGCGGCCAGGCCGATCTGCAACGGCCGCAGCCTCCAGACCGGCCGGCCCTCGGTCACGCCGTAGATGGCGTTGGAGGCGCGGGTGAACGCGCCGATGAAGCCCGACGCGGACCAGAGCGCGCCGAGCAGGCCGAAGCTCAGCAGCACCTTGGCGTTGCTCTGCTCGACCACCACGGCCCGGATCACCCCGACCACGCCGTCGTCAGCCACGATCGACCCGGCGCCCATCTGCTTGGCCAGGTCGACCACCGTGTCCACGGTCCGCTCCCCGGTGGAGACCAGGCCGACCAGGGCCACCACCACGATGGCGGACGGAAAGAGCGCGAGCACGCCGTAGTAGGTCAGCGCGGCGGCCCAGTCGGAGCAGTTGTCGGTGACGAAGTTCTGCGCGCTACGGACCACCACCCCACGCCAGGTTCGCCAGCTCAGCTGCCGTATCCGCCGGGGTACCCGCGTGCCGAGTGTGCCGCCGAGCGTCGTACCGGGACCCGTGGTCGTCATGCCCGCTCCCTGCGCCCCGGCCGCCGGATGACCGGTCATCCGGTCGGGCCTGGCCCGGCCGGTACCCGCGCGGGGAAATCGACAAACCCGCCCTCCGTCGGCTGGCCGCCGCGTATGGTTTGCCGCCCCGTCACCGGGGAACGGTCATGGGTGATCCTGTCGACACGGAGGAGGACGAGATGCCCGGGCGCGAGGACCTGCCCAGCACGCTGCGACGCTCCCCGGACAAGGCGCAGCGCACCTGGGAGAAGACGCACGACTCGGCGGTGGAGACCTACGGCGAGGGGGAGCGGTCGCACCGCACCGCCTTCGCCGCGGTGAAGCACCAGTTCGAGAAGGTGGGCGACCACTGGGAACCGAAGGGCCGCAAGGGCCCGAGCGATCGCCAGGCGGCCGGCGGCGGGCCGGAACGGCGGGCTCCCACCGCGGGTGGGGTGGACGCCAACGCCAGCAAGGACCACCTGATGTCGGTGGCCCGCGAGCTGGACGTGGCCGGCCGGTCCAGCATGTCCAAGCCGGAGCTGGTCAAGGCGATCGAGAAGGCCAACGATCGGGCCACCCGCAAGGCCCGCGGCGACTGACCACCGCGACGCCGGTGCGCGGCCCGCACCGGAGGCACACGCATGCGGTACGGGCGGACGCGGCGACCCCGCGCCCGCCCGTGCCGTTCACCAGTGCCCGCCGCCCGGCGCCTCGATGTGCACGGCCTTCGTGGCGGTGAACTCGTCCAGCAGCTCCGGGCCGTACCCGAAGCCCTGCCCACTGGCCCGGCGCGGGTGCGCGGCGCCGCCCGGTGCGCCCCCGAACACGGAATTGATCTTCACGGTGCCCACCGGCAGCTCACGCCAGGCCCGCTGTGCGTGGCTCATCGACGCGGTCAGCACCGTGGCGGCCAGCCCGTACGGGGAATCCGCGGCGCAGCGCAGAGCCTCGTGGAACGAGTCGACCACCACCACCGGGGCGACCGGCCCGAACGTCTCATCCCGCACCAGCGGCATGTCGTGCCGGCAGTCGGCGACCACGGTGGCCGGATAGAACGCGCCCGGACCGTCCGGCAGCTCACCGCCGGTGCGCAGCCGCGCGCCCGCCGCCACCGCCGCGGTGACCTGACCGTGCACGTGGTCGCGGTGCCGCCGGTCGACCAGCGGACCCAGGTCGGTCCCCGGGTCGCGGCCCGGGCCCATCCGCAGCGCCTCGGCCCGCTCCACCAGCGCGGCCACGAACTCCTCGGCCACGTCCCGGTGCACGTAGATCCTCTCCACCGCGACGCAGATCTGCCCGGCATTGGCGAACGCGCCCCGCGCCGCCTGCTCCGCCGCCCAGATCGGGTCCACGTTGGCGTCGATCACCAGCGGGTCGCTGCCGCCGTTCTCCAGCAGCGCCTTCGCGCCGGTGCCGGCGCAGGCCGCGGCGATGGCCCGGCCGGTCGCCGTGGACCCGACGTGCGCCACCAGGTCCACCTCCTGGCCGGACAGCGCCGCGCCGACCTCGGGGCCGCCGGTGAGCAGGGACAGCACCCCGGCCGGCAGGGCCTGGTCCAGCGCCCGGGCCAGCAGCCAGCCGGTCGCCGGGGTGCGCTCGCTGGGCTTGTAGAGCACCACGTTGCCGGTGACCAGGGCCGCGCCGAGCAGCCCGCAGGACACCGCCACCGGGTCGTTCCACGGGGTGATCGCGGCCACCACGCCACGCGGCTGCGGGGTCATGAAGTCCAGCGCGTCCGCTACGCCGTGCAGCGTCCGCCCGCCGCGCAGCGGGGCCAGCTCGGCGTACTGTCGCAGGGTGCCAATGCCCGCCTCGACACCGCCGCGGGCATCCGCCAGTGGCTTGCCCATCTCCGCGGTGACCGCCGCGGCCAGGTCCTCGGTCACCGCCGCCACCGCGTCCGCGGCCCGGTGCACCGCCGCCGCCCGCGCGGCCGGGGCGGTCGCCGCCCACTCCGCCGCCGCTTCGCGCGCCGCCCCCACCGCCTTGGCGACCTCATCGGCCGTCGCCACCGGCACCGAGCTGACCGGCGAACCGTCCGCCGGGTCATGGACGACCAGCTCACCACCACCGCCGCCGGCGCCCCACACCCCGCCTATCAACTGCGCAACCGTGTACATGCGGCGCTGGATGCCCCGGCCCCGGCGAGGCAAACGCGTTTCGCCCGGTTCCACGCCGGGTAGGCGGATCGGATGACCACCACCGGCGCGGAGAGCGCGGACGCCGTCGTCGTCGGCGCCGGCCACAACGGCCTGGTAGCGGCCAACCTGCTGGCGGACGCCGGATGGGACGTCGTGGTGCTGGAGGCGACCGCCGTGCCCGGCGGCGCGGTCCGCTCCGCCGAGGTGACCGCGCCCGGCTACCTCAGCGACCTCTACAGCTCCTTCTACCCCCTCGGGTACTCCTCGCCGGTGCTGGCGGGGCTCGACCTCGACCGGTACGGGCTGTCCTGGCGGCACTCGCCGGATGTGCTGGCGCACCTGCTGCCGGACGGCCGCGCCGCGGTGGTCAACCGGGACCCGGACGTCACCGCCGCCTCGCTGGAGCAGTTCGCGCCCGGCGACGGCAAGCGTTGGCTCAACGCGTACACCGACTGGCTCGACGTGGCCGAGCCGATGCTGACGACCATCACCGCGCCGTTCCCGCCGGTGCGGGGCGGGCTGGCTCTGCTGCGGCGGTTGCGGGTCGCAGGAGCGCTGCGGCTGGCCCGGCGGCTGGTGGTACCGGTCCGCAAGCTCGGCGACGAGCTCTTCGACGGCGACGGTGGGCCGGCGCTGCTCGCCGGCTGCGCCCTGCACACCGACCTGTCCCCGGAGGAGGCCGGCTCCGGGGTGTACGGCTGGCTGCTGGCCATGCTCGGTCAGCAGGTCGGCTGGCCGGTGCCCGACGGCGGCGCGCAGCAGATCACCAACGCGCTGGTGGCCCGGCTGCAGGAGCGGGGCGGCAGGATCGTCTACGGGGCCCGGGTCGACCGGGTGCTCACCGCCCGGGGCCGGGCGATGGGGGTACGCACGGAGGGCGGCCTCCTGTGGCGGGCCCGGCGAGCCGTGCTCGCGGACGTGCCCGCGCCGGCGCTCTACCTCGACCTGGTCGGCGCGGCCGCGCTGCCGTCGCGCCTGGTGGAGGACCTGGCGCACTTCCGGTGGGACGGCTCGACGCTGAAGGTCGACTGGGCGCTCAGCGCGCCGGTGCCGTGGACGAACCGGGAGGTGGCCGGCGCCGGCACCGTGCACCTGGGCGCGGACCTGGACGGGCTCACCCGGTACTCCGGTGAGCTGGCCCGCGGCGAGCTGCCGCGCGACCCGTTCCTGCTGCTCGGGCAGATGTCGGTGGCCGACCCCAGCCACTCCCCGCCGGGCACCGAGTCGCTCTGGTCGTACACCCACCTGCCGTTCCGCCGGGACTGGCGGGCCGAGGAGGTCGCCGGGCACGTCCAGCGGATGGAGGACGTGCTGGAGGCGGCCGCGCCGGGTTTCCGGCAGCTCATCGTCGGCCGGCACGTGGCCGGTCCGGCCGACCTGGAGAAGGGCAATCCGAGCCTGGTCGGCGGCACGCTCGGCGGTGGCACCGCCGCCGCGTACCAGCAGCTGTTCCTGCGCCCGATCCCCGGCCTGGGCCGGGCGGACACCCCGGTGGACCGGCTCTTTCTGGCCAGCTCGTCGGCGCATCCCGGCGGCGGGGTGCACGGCGCGCCCGGCGCGAACGCGGCCCGTGCGGCGCTCGCACGCGACCATGCGCTGACCGGCCGCGCCTACGCCGCCACCATCGCCACCGCGCACCGGGCCGTCTACCCCGACTGACCCGCCGCGCCCTGGCCGGCCCGCCCCGCGAAGGGGCGGGCCGGAGGCCAGGTCAGCTGGTGATGTTGCGGTGCTTGCTGCGCAGGCGGAACGGCATCAGAGCACTCTCGATCTTGGTTGCCGTGGTCATCTTGGATTCGCCGTCGCGCCGCTCCTCGAAGCGGATCGGCACCTCCAGGATCGTGTGCCCCAGCTTGGTGGCCAGGTAGTGCATCTCCACCTGGAAGCTGTAGCCGTTGGACTGCACCCGGGTCAGGCCGATGTCCCGCAGCGCGTCGGCCCGCCAGATCTTGAAGCCGGCGGTCAGGTCCCGGATCCGCACCCGCAGCAGCGTGTGCACGTATAGGTTCGCCCAACCGCTCAGCGCCCGGCGGTACAGCGGCCAGTTCTCGTCCAGCTCGCCGCCCGGCACGTACCGGGAACCGATCACCACGCCGGCCTGGGTGGAGAGCAGCGCGCCCAGCATCCCCGGCAGTGCCTCCGGCGGGTGGGACAGGTCCGCGTCCATCTGCGCCACGTACTCGGCGCCGCCGTCGAGCGCCCGCCCCATTCCGTCCACGTAGGCGCGGCCCAGGCCCTCCTTGCCAGCCCGGTGCACCACCTCGATCCGGTCCGGGTGCTCGATGGCCAACTTGTCGGCCACCTCGCCCGTGCCGTCGGGAGAGTTGTCGTCGGCAACGAGGATGCGCAGCCCCGGCAGCGGCAGTGCGAGCAGCCGCTCGACCAGCGCCGGGAGGTTGCCCGCCTCGTTGTAGGTGGGCACCACGACGGTCAGGCGCGCGTCCCGCCACGGCGACGGCAGCTGCACGGGCTCGATCATGTCGGACATCCTCGGTTTGCGGACAGGGCTACCTGAGAGGGTAGCCAGTTGCCACGTCCGGCTTGGAAAGGCTCCCCTTCCGGGCGTTGCGGACGGTGTCCCTCCGCTGGGTGCGAGCCCTGCTCCGCTGCTCCGGGCGCAGGTCAGCGAGGGCGTCGGGCGGCGGCGGCGAGGGCCAGCGCCACGCCGACGAGCGCGAAACCGGACAGCGCCGGCTTGTGGGTGCCAACCCAGAGCGCCGCCGAGCGACCGCGCGCCCGGTCGGTGAAGACGCCCGCCGCGCCCCGGTCGCGGTCCTCGTCGCCGGGGTGGTCGAGATTGTCCCGCCAGGTGGCCGGGTCGATCTCGTCGCCGGTCTGCTGGCTGTCGTACCCGTCCCGGGCAAGCTTGCGGTCCAGCAGGCCGGGGATCAGGATGTCGCCCAGGCGGGCCCGCCAGGTCGGGCCGCCCACGTTCAGCTCCCGGGTGCCGTGATCGGCGGCCCAGACGATCGCCCGCGCGGCCAACTCCGGCGTGAAGATCGGCGGCACGGGCTGCGGATGCCGGGGCAGCCGGGTGCGGACCCAGGAGAACTGTGGCGTGTTCACCGCGGGCAGCTGCACCATCGACAGCTTCACCCCCGGGCAGTCGTGCAGCAGCTCGGCCCGCAGCGAGTCGTTGAACCCCTGGACGGCGTGCTTGCTTGCGCAGTACGCCGACTGCAGCGGGATCCCCCGGTAGGCCAGCGCCGAGCCCACCTGCACGATCGCGCCGCGGCCGTGCGCCCGCATGTGCCGCAGCGCCGCCAGCGTGCCGTACACCGTGCCCAGGTAGGTGACCTCGGTGACCCGGCGGAACTCGCGCGCCGGGATCTCCCACGCCGGTGCGAACACCGACACCATCGCGTTGTTGATCCACACGTCGATGCGGCCCCACCGGTGCACCACGTCGTCGGCGGCCTGCAGCACGGCACCCGCGTCGGCGACGTCGACCCGGTACACCCGTACGTCGGTGGCGCCGCGCCGCCGGCACTCCCGCTCGGCCGCCGCCAGGCCCGCCTCGCCCCGGGCCAGCAGCGCCAGCCGGGCGCCCCGGGCCGCGTACGCGTGTGCGACGGCCCGTCCGACGCCGGCGCTCGCGCCGGTCACCACCACGGCCTGCGTCACGGCGCACCCTTCTGCCGGGTGGCGATGTCGGACAGCCGGTTCAGCGTCTCCCGGTTACGCAGGTGCAGCACGAGATCATTGATCTTGTTGCGGACCCAGCGCAGCGGACCGGCGGCGAAGTCCTCCCCGATGCGGACCCGGGTGGCGCCCGCGCCGACCGGTTCCAGGGTGAAGGCCACGATCGCCTCGCCGGCCGGCCAGAGACCGGCCCGGAGCACGAGCCGGTGCGGTGGCTCGCAGGCCAGCACGGTGGAGGCGTCCTGCAACGAGAACGGCCACGGCCCGGCCCGGTGGTGCAGCTGGCTGCCCACCCGCGGCCAGGCCTCGTCCACGTCCCGGACGTGCGCCGTGCCGACCACCCAGTCGCTGTACGTCCATCCGTCGGCCAGCACGTCGAAAACCTGCTGGGGGGGAGCGTCGATCACTTTCTCCACAACCGCCACTGGACTCCCATACCCCGCGGGAAAGGTGGCTAACGGCCCGGCGGGTTAGCTTCTCGGGGGCGGCGGGTAAGGCCGACGCGGGGCACCGCCGGCGGCGCTGGCCCACCGCGCCGACGACCACGTTTACTCCTCGGGGCGCAGGGAACCCGCCGCCTGTGCGACAGGACCAGGAGGATCCGGATCAGCGCAGGTCAGCCCGGGTGTACGCCGGTGCTGGCCGGGCCGGTTCCGGGCCTGTCGAGGGCACCCGCCCCGTCCTGTACGACGCGGTGCTGCTGGACCGGGACGGCACCCTGATCGAGGACGTGCCGTACAACGGTGATCCGGAGAAGGTGCGGCCGGTGCCGGGAGCGCGAGCGGCGCTGGACCGGCTGCGGGCCGCCGGGCTGCGGCTGGCGGTGGTGACGAACCAGTCCGGCCTGGCCCGGGGCTACTTCGGCGAGGAGCAGATGCGGGCGGTGCACGCCCGGATCGAGGAGCTGCTGGGGCGCTTCGACGCGTGGTTGGTCTGTCCGCACGACGACGCCGACGGCTGCGACTGCCGCAAGCCGGCCCCCGGCCTGGTGCACGCCGCCGCACGGGAGCTCGGCACGCGCGCGTCGCGCTGCGTGCTGGTGGGCGACATCGGTCGGGACGTGGCCGCCGCGCTGGCGGCGGGGGCGGCCGGTGTGCTGGTGCCCACCCCGGTGACCCGGCCGGAGGAGGTCGCCGCCGCCGGGTGGCTGGCCAGCGACCTGCCGGCGGCGGTGGATGAGATCCTGCGCCGCCAGCAGGCGGTGCACACCGTGCCGGGTCGGATCGGCGAGCGGGTGGGCACAGCGCTGGTGGTGCGGTCGGACTCGGCGGGGGACGTGCTGGTCACCGGGCCGGCGATCCGCGCCGTCGCGGCCGGCGCGCAGCGGGTGGTGCTGCTGTGCGGGCCACGCGGGCGGGCGGCCGCCGATCTGCTGCCTGGCGTCGACGAGATTCTCGAACATCCGCTGCCGTGGATCGATCCCACTCCGGCGCCGGTCGACCCGGACGCCATGCGGACCCTGGCCGCGCGCCTCGCCGCCATAGGCGCGGACGAGGCGGTGGTCTTCACCTCGTTCCACCAGTCCGCGCTGCCGCTGGCGCTGCTGCTGCGGATGGCGGGGATCCGCCGGATCTCCGCGATCAGCGACGACTATCCGGGTTCCCTGCTGGACGTCCGCCACCGGGTGCCCGTCGGCGTCCCCGAACCCGAACGTGCCCTCTCCCTCGCCGCCGCCGCCGGCCACCGGCTGCCCGGCGACGACGAACCCGTGCTCCGGCTGCGGCCGGACGCCCTGCCGCCCCGCCCGGCCGACCTCGGTGACCCCGGCTACGTGGTGCTGCACCCCGGCTCGGCGGCGTCGAGCCGGGCCTGCCCGCCCGAGCTGGCGGCCCGGATCGCCGGGTCGCTGACCGCCGCCGGGCACCGGGTGCTGGTCACCGGTGGCTCCGACGAGCGCGACGTCACCGCCCGGGTCGCGGCGGCCGGCGGCACCGATCTGGGTGGCCGGACGGACCTGCCCGGGCTGGCCGCGATCGTCGCCGACGCCGGCGCGGTGGTGGTGGGCAACACCGGGCCGGCACACCTCGCCGCGGCGGCCGGGGTGCCGGTGGTGAGTCTCTTCGCGCCGACCGTCCCGTTTGGGCAGTGGGGGCCCTACCGGGTGCCCACCGTCCGGCTCGGCAACGCCGACGCGCCCTGCCGGGACACCCGGGCGGCCAGTTGCCCGGTGCCCGCGCACCCCTGCCTGAGCGGCATCGACCCGGCCGAGGTGGTCGAGGCGTTGCGGGTGCTGGCCGTCAGCGGTGGTGGCGGCCGATGAACGTCCTGCTCTGGCACGTGCACGGTTCCTGGACCACGTCCTTCGTGCACGGCAGCCACCGCTACCTGATCCCCACCACACCCGACCGTGGCCCCAACGGCCTCGGCCGTGCCCGCACCTACCCCTGGCCGGACAGCGCCGTCGAGGTCGCCCCCGCCGACCTGCCCGGCGCCGGCGTCGACCTGGTAATCCTGCAACGCCCCGAGGAGGTCGACCTCGCCGAGGAGTGGCTGGGCCGCCGCCCCGGCCGCGACGTCCCGGCCATCTACGTCGAACACAACACGCCCAAGGGCGACGTGCCGAACACCCGGCATCCGATGGCCGACCGCGACGACCTGCTCATCGCCCACGTCACCGGTTTCAACCAGATCTTCTGGGACACCGGCGGCACCCGCACCACAGTGGTCGATCACGGGATCGTCGCCCCCGCCGTGTCGTACACCGGTGAGCTGGACCGGCTCGCCGTGGTGATCAACGAGCCGGTACGGCGGGGCCGGGTCACCGGTACCGACCTGCTGCCCCGGTTCGCCGAGATCGCTCCGCTGGACGTGTTCGGCATGGGCGTCGCCGGCCTCGCCGACCACCTCGGCCTGCCCGCCGAGCGGCTCACCAGCCATGACGACGTACCCCAGGACCGGATGCACGCCGAACTGGCCCGGCGGCGCGCGTACCTGCACCTGTGCCGGTGGACCTCGCTGGGGCTCAGCCTGATCGAGGCGATGGCGATCGGCATGCCGGTCGTCGCGCTCGCCACCACCGAGGCGGTG
The DNA here is from genome assembly GCF_053599835.1 of Micromonospora sp. NPDC005163. NCBI lineage: Bacteria > Bacillati > Actinomycetota > Actinomycetes > Micromonosporales > Micromonosporaceae > Micromonospora > Micromonospora sp. NPDC005163. The sequence goes on along the minus strand of NZ_JBSFYP010000011.1, from coordinate 97,393 downwards.
ACGGCGGTGCCCCCGGCGGCGGGGGCCCTCGCCACCCGGATGGACACCCTGCTCGACGCCGCCCGCCGGTTCATCACCGAGCCGGAGGCCGCGCGTCAGGCCGGCGCGGCGGCACGGACGGCCGCGCGGGACAGGTACGGCCTCGACCGTTTCCTCGCTGACTGGGACCGGCTGCTGGAGGAGGAAGTATGCGGATCGCGATGATCTCGGAGCACGCCAGCCCGCTCGCCATCCTCGGAGGGGAGGACGCCGGTGGCCAGAACACGCACGTCGCGGAGCTGTCCGCCGCGCTCGCCGACGCCGGGCACGAGGTGCGGGTCTACACCCGCCGGGACGCGCTCGACCTGCCGGTGACCGTCCGCAGCCCGGACGGGTACGACGTGGTGCACGTGCCGGCCGGTCCGGCCGAGCCGGTGGCCAAGGACGCGCTGCTGCCGCACATGCGAGAGTTCAGCCGGTGGCTGGTGGAGCGGTGGCGGGGCGGGGACTGGATGCCCGAGGTGATCCACGCGCACTTCTGGATGAGTGGCCTGGCCGCGCTGAACGCCGGCCGGCAGACCGGCGTGCCGGTGGTGCAGACGTACCACGCGCTGGGCACCGTGAAGCGCCGCTACCAGGGCGTGCAGGACACCAGCCCGGCGCGGCGGATCTCCTACGAGCGGGAATTGGGCCGCTCGGTGGACCGGGTGGTCGCGCAGTGCCGCGACGAGGTCGGTGAGCTGGTCCGGATGGGAGTGCCCCGGTCCCGGATGACCGTCGTTCCGTCCGGGGTCAACCTCGCCTCGTTCACCCCGCTCGGGCCGGCCGCGGACCGGGAGCCGGGCCGGCCCCGGATCCTGACCGTGGGCCGGTTGGTGGAGCGCAAGGGCTTCCAGACCGTGATCCGCGCGATGGCGCTGGTGCCGGACGCCGAGTGTGTGGTGGTGGGCGGGCCGCCCGAGGGGCTGCTGGAGACCGACCCGTACGCCCGGCGGTTGCGGGCGCTGGCCGAGACCTGCGGGGTGGCCGACCGGGTACGGCTGGTCGGCGCGGTGCCCCGGGAGGAGATGGGCCGCTGGTACCGCTCGGCGGACCTGCTGGTCGCCGCCCCCTGGTACGAGCCCTTCGGGTTGACGCCGCTGGAGGCGATGGCCTGTGGGGTGCCGGTGGTCGGCACCGCCGTGGGCGGCATCCGGGACACGGTGGTCGACGGGACGACCGGCGATCTCGTGCCGGCCCGCGATCCACGTGCCCTGGCCACCGCGATCCAGCGGCTGCTCGACGACCGCATCCGGCGCTTCCGGTACGCCACCGCCGCGCGTGAGCGGGCCCGGTCGCGGTACTCGTGGGCCGCCACGGCCGAGCGGCTGGCGGAGCTCTACGGCGAGGTGGCCGCGGTGCGCCGGCCGACCCGGGTGGTGGCCTGATGCCGGCGGGCAGCCCGCTCGACACCCACCTGACGAACCTCGCCGCGGCGCTGGTGCCCTACCGACGGTGCGAGTCGCAGCTGGCGCGCTGGGGTGCGCAGCTGGCGCACCGGCTGGCGGGCGGGGGACGGTTGCTGGTCGCCGGCAACGGTGGCAGCGCGGCGGAGGCCCAACACCTCACCGCCGAACTCGTCGGCAAGCTCCACCACGACCGGCAGCCGCTGTCCGCCATCGCCCTGCACGCCGAGACCAGCGCCGTGACCGCGATCGCCAACGACTACGGCTACGCCGACGTCTACGCCCGCCAGGTCCGCGCCCACGGCCGACCCGGCGACATCCTGCTGCTGCTCAGCACCAGCGGCACCAGCGGCAACCTGCTCACCGCCGCGCACGCCGCCCGGGACGGCGGCCTCACCACCTGGGCGCTCACCGGGCCCGCCCCCAACCCCCTCGCCGACGCCTGCGCCGACGCCCTCGCCGTCGCGTCCCCCGACTCCCAGGTCGTCCAGGAACTGCACCTCGTCACCAGCCACCTGCTCTGCGAATACCTCGAGCAGGAGTTGCCCGCCGCGCTGGCCGCGTCCACCCGGCACGCGCCGGCCGAGCCCGCACCGGCCGGTCGGCTCCCGTCCGGGCCGGTGCGTACCGGGGTCGAGGTGGTGCTCGACGGCGGGACCGGACAGCAGGTCGACGCGTGAGGATGAGGAGGTAAGCGTGAGGGGACCCGTGGTGGTGGTCGGGGACACCCTGCTCGACCGGGACGTGGAAGGGGTCGTGAACCGGCTCTGCCCGGACTCCCCGGTGCCCGTGCTCGACGAGACCGCGGCCGCTGACCGGCCCGGTGGCGCCGGCCTGGCGGCGGTCTTCGCCGCCGCGCAGGGCGCCGAGGTGGTGCTGGTGACGGCGCTCGCCGACGACGCCGGCGGCGCCCGGCTGAGCGCGTTGCTCGCCGCCGCAGGTGTGCAGGTGTACCCGCTGACCCTGTCCGGCGCGACGCCGGAGAAGGTCCGGCTGCGGGCCCGCGGCCGGGTGCTGCTGCGCCACGACCGCGGCGGCGTACCCGGCGAACCGGGCCAGCCCTCCGACGAGGTGCTGCGGGTGATCGGTGCGGCGTCGGCGGTGCTGGTCAGCGACTACGGTCGGGGGGTCGCCCGCCAGCCCGCGCTGCGCGCCGCGCTGGCCGCGACCCGCGCCCCGGTGGTGTGGGACCCGCATCCGCGTGGACCGGCGGCGGTGCCTGGCGTGCATCTGGCCACACCGAACGAGTCGGAGGTGCGCGAGCTGGTCCCCACGCTGCCCGGGGCGTCCCGCCTCGCGACCGCTTCCCGGGGCGCGCAGGGTCTGCGCCGACGCTGGCGGGCCGGTGCCGTCGCGGTGACGCTGGGCGGGGACGGCGCGCTGCTCTGCCACGCCGGGTCGACGCCGCTGGTGGTGCCGACCCCGGGCAGCGCCGAGGGGGACACCTGCGGCGCCGGCGACCGGTTCGCGGCCAGCGCCAGCCTTGCGCTGGCCCAGGGCGCGCTGGTCTCCGAGGCGGTGCAGGCGGCGGTCGCCGACGCGTCCGCGTATGTGGCGGGCGGGGGAGTGGCCGCGGCCCTCCCACCGCCTGTGAAGTCGGCGCCTACCGGCGTGGTCGGCCTGGGTGGTGACCGGGTGGGCGTGGCGGCGGTCGCCACGCTGCTCGCCGACGTACGCGCGGCGGGCGGCACGGTGGTGGCCACCGGAGGCTGCTTCGACCTGCTGCACGCCGGGCACGTGGCCACCCTGCAGGCCGCCCGTCAGCTCGGCGACTGCCTGATCGTCTGCCTCAACTCCGACGCCAGCGTCGCCGGGTTGAAGGGGCCGGACCGGCCGGTGATGTCCGAGGGTGACCGCGCACGGCTGCTGGCCGCGCTGAGCTGTGTGGACGCGGTCATGGTCTTCGACGAGTCGACCCCGGAGGCGGCGCTGTCCTGGCTGCGTCCGGACATCTGGGTCAAGGGCGGGGACTACGCCAGTGGTGGCGGGGACGCCGCGGCGCTGCCCGAGGCGGAGGTCCTGCGTCGCTGGGACGGGCACACGGTGGTGGTGCCGTACCTGGACGGCCGGTCCACCACCGACATGATCGCCCGCTCCGGCCAAGGGCACGCCACCGGCGCGTGCTGCGCGACCGGCGACCCGACGGAGCCGGCCCGCACCGCCGTGCCGTCGTCGGTGACGCCCGGCGGGGAGCGGACCCGATGAGCGCCGCGTCACCCGGTGCCGGGCCCACCGTCCTGGTCACCGGCGGTTCCAGCGGTCTCGGCGCGGCGGTGGTCGCCGCGGTGACCGCCTCCGGTGGCCGGCCGCTCGTGCTGGATCGGCAGCCGCCGGTCGACGGGGTGTCCTGGACCGAGTGCGACCTGGCCGACACCCGGGCCGCCGAGGTGGCCACGCAACACCTCGCCGAGCAGGCCGGCGGCCTGGACGCGGTGGTCACCGCCGCCGGCATGGACGTGCCGGGCCGGCTCGCCGACGTGCCGGGGGAGACCTGGGACCGGATCGTCGCGGTAGACCTGCTGGCCACCGCCGCGGTGATCCGGGCCGCCCTGCCGTTCCTGCAGACCTCCCGCGGTCGCATCGTCACGGTCGCCTCCACCCTCGGTGTCAAGGCGGTCAGCGACGCCACCGCGTACTGCGCGGCGAAGTTCGGCGTGGTTGGCTTCACCCGCGCCCTCGCCGCCGAACTCGCCGGCCAGGTCGGCGTCACCCTGCTCATCCCCGGCGGGATGCGTACCGCGTTCTTCGACGAGCGTGACCCGCAGTACAAGCCGGGGCCGGACGCCATCCTCAACGATCCTGTCGACACCGCCGCGGCGATCATGTACGCGCTCAACCAGCCGCCCGGCTGCGCCGTACGCGAGATGGTGGTCTGCGCCGAGCAGGAGACCTCGTACCCGTGATCCTCGTCCTGCGCGCCCTCGGCGTCGGCGACCTGGTCACCGCGGTGCCCGCGCTGCGGGCGCTGCGGGTCGCGTACCCCGGTCGGGAGCTGGCGCTCGCCGCGCCCGCCTGGCTGGCCCCGCTGGTCGACCTGGTCGGCGGCGTCGACCGGCTGGTGGACACCGCCGGGCTGGATGGCCCGGCCTGGCCCGGCCCGGCCCCGCAGGTCGCGGTCAACCTGCACGGGCAGGGCCCGCAGTCGCACCGGCTGCTCGCCGCCGCCCGCCCCGGACGCCTGCTCGCCTTCGCCAACACCGACGCCGGGTTCGTCGACGGCCCGCCGTGGGCCGCCGACGAGCACGAGGTGGACCGGTGGTGCGGGCTGCTGTCGTGGTACGACATCCCGGCCGACCGCACCGACCTCGCTCTGCGCCGTCCCGAGGCGCCCCGGCTGCCCAGCGGGGCGACCGTGCTGCATCCCGGCGGCAAGATCCCCGCGAAGCGCTGGCCGGCCGAGCGGTTCGCCGCGCTGGCCCGGGCGCTCACCGACCGGGGGCACCGGGTGCTGCTCACCGGCTCGGCCGACGAACGCGCGCTGGCCGCCGGGGTGGCCGACGCGGCCGGCCTGCCGCCGACCTCCGTGCTGGCCGGCCGGACCGACCTCGGGGCGCTCGCCGCGCTGGTCGCCAACGCCCGGTTGGTGGTCAGCGGGGACACCGGGGTGGCGCACCTGGCCACCGGGTACGGCACCGCCTCGGTGGTGCTCTTCGGGCCGGTGCCGCCGGCCCACTGGGGGCCGCCGCCGGACCGGCCCCGGCACCGGGTGCTCTGGGCCGGTGCCGGCGGTTGGCGCCGGTGGGACGGGGTAGGAAGCCACCCGACGTTGGCGGCTCTGCGGCTCGACGAGGTGCTGGCCGCCGTGGACGAGGTGGAACGGGTGGTGCGGGTCTCCGGTGCGATTGCGGCGTAGCGATCCGGGCCGGCCGGGGTACGGGCGCCGACGGCGCGGCAAGGGCTGGCACTTCGTCGATCCGGGCGGCGTTCCGGTCCGGGATCCCGACCAGTTGGCCCGACTGCGGGAGCTGGTCATCCCGCCCGCGTGGGAGGACGTCTGGATCTCGCCGTACCCGAACGGCCACATCCAGGCGATCGGCATCGACGCGGCGGGGCGCAGGCAGTACCTCTACCACCCGCTGTGGCGGGAGAAGCAGGACGAGGCGAAGTTCGACCACATGCTGGAGGTGGCCCGGCGGCTGCCGGTGCTGCGGGAGCGGGTGGGGCACGACCTGGGCGGCCGGGGCCTGGGCCGGGACCGGGTGCTGGCCACGGTGGCCCGCTTGCTGGACATGGGGATGTTCCGGGTCGGCAGCGACCAGTACGCGGCCGGCGACGAGCCGACGTTCGGGGTGTCCACCCTGCGCCCCGAGCACGCCCGGTCCCGGGGCGGCTGCGTGGTCTTCGAGTTCCCGGCGAAGGGCGGCATCGAGCAGGTGCGCCGGATCGAGGACCCGGAGCTGTGCCAGGTGCTGACGGACCTGCGCCGCCGGCGTCGGCAGGCGGACCGGCTGTTCGGCTACTGGGACGGCCGGGAGTGGCGGGACGTGCGTAGCGACGAGGTCAACGGGTACCTGCGCGACGCCAGTGGCGGGGAGATGACCGCCAAGGACTTCCGCACCTGGCACGCCACCGTGCTCGCCGCGACCGAGTTGGCCACCGCCGGCCCGGGGCGCTCGATGACCGCCCGGCGCAAGGCGGTGGTCGCGGTGATGCGCGAGGTCGCCGAGCTGCTGGGCAACACCCCTACCGTGGCGCGCACATCCTATGTGGACCCTCGGGTGGTGGACCTCTACCACGACGGGGTGGTGGCGCCGGTGGACCCGCAGGCGCCACGGGAGGAGGCCGAACGGGTCGTATTGGAGCTGCTCGAGAAGGCCTGACCGGCCCCGCCTACGGTCCTGGGGGGAGAGTGACGGGACCGGAGCTTCAGTCCGCGGTCGGGGGGCACCGGGCGGCCGCCCGCCGCGTCTGGCGGCGGGCGCCTCGCCACGGCCCCCGTTGGCGACCTGCCGCGGCCGCCTGGGCGGGCCGCGGGTCGACCGCGTTGATCGTCAGTCTGCCCGGGACGAGTTGACCATGGATGCCGGGCGGTTGACGATCCGCGCCGGATCCGTGTGGCCCTCCCGGTCCGCCTGCGGGCTCATCCCGTACGCCGCCCGGAACGCCCGGCTGAAGTGCGCCTTGTCGGTGAACCCCCAGCGGGCGGCGATCATCTGCACGGGCTGGGTGCGCAGCGCGGGGTCGGTCAGGTCGCGCCGGCACCGGGCCAGCCGCAGGTCCCGGATGTAGGACGCGACGGTGGACTCCTCGGCCTCGAACAACCGGTGCAGCGAGCGTAGTGAGATGTGGTGGGCGTCCGCGACGGTCTGCGGGCTGAGCGTCGCGTCGCCGAGGTTGCGGTGAACGTACGCCTGCACCTGGGTGACCAGCGCCCGGCGGCGGACCTCGGTCGGCACCGCGTCCTCGGCGACCAGGTGCCGGCCGAGCATGGTGGTGGCCAGGTCCAGCCCGACCGCGCCGAGCCGGCTGGCGTCGGCGCCATGGTACTGCTCGGGATGCCTGGTGACCTGGAGCAGGAACCGCGCCAGCAACGCGCCGACGCCCTCGCTGCCGGACATCCGGCCGCCGTAGAGGCCGGCCATCCGCTGCGGCGGCAGTGGCAGCGCCGCGTGCGGGATCATCACGATGACTGAGCTGGCCTGGTCCCGCTCGGGCTCGATGGCGTGGTGGCCGACGTCATGCGGGCGGGAGGCGTCGTAGAAGGTGAACTCCCCGGCCAGAATCTCGCTGCGGCGACCGTCCTGGCTGGACGTGCCGACACCGCCGGTCGTAAGGGCGAGCATGTAGAGCTCCGGATCCGACTGGCGGACGAGCTTGCGGGTCCGGGTGGCGTCCAGCGACGGATAGCGGTAATTGATCAGCTGGATCGGGCCGAGATCGATAAAGTCGGCCCGGGCGGCGAAATCGTCGGCGTGCGCGGACTGGATCCGCATCGGCGCCGAGGTGCGTGCCACGAGGTCCAGCCACATCCCGAACCGTTCACCCGGCGGCAGCACGGTGGTGTCGACGGTGTCCCGGTGCAGCATCCGGTGCTCCTCAGACCGCTCGCCGCCGGATCAGGGCCTCAATGCCGTCGAGGATCCGGTCGAGGCCGAAGGTGAACTCCTCATCCGGGTCGTCGTCCTGGCCCAGCACTCCGGAGGTCAGCACCCGGTGCAGCGCCGGGAAGCGGGCAGGGTCGATGAGCCGGCTGAGCATCCGGCCGTACGCCGGCATCATCTCGCCCGGCTTCATGCCGGCGGCCCGGCTGCCCTCGGCGATCTGCGTGGTGAGGGTGGCCTCGTTGCGGACGTACCCGGTGATCAGCAGCATTGCCGACATCTGCTCGCTCTCGGCCAGCGCGGTGCCGTCGAGGCAGCGCAGCCCGTCCTCCAGCCAGCCGAGCGTCTGGGGGGTGATCGGCGGGCCGGTGATCGGCACGTGCAGTAGCCAGGGCCGCCGCCGCAGCACGTCGTGCTCGGCCCAGGCCCAGCGGGTGAGGCCGGCGCGCCAGTCGGCGTCCGGTGCGGCGGGACCGGGCGGTGGGCCGTACCCGGTGTCGACCATGAGCATCAGCAGTTCGTCCTTGGAGCCGATGTGCCGGTAGAGGGCCATGGTGGCGGCGCCCAACTCCTTGGCCACCCGGCTCATCGAGACGGCCGCGAGCCCGTCGGCGTCGGCCACCCGCACGGCGGCGTCCACGATGCCGCTCACGGTCAGCCCCGGCCGGGGCCCCTTGGGTGGCCGCTCACGCAACCCCCAGGCGCTCTCGATGGCCGGCGGGATCGCCGGGCCGTTGTCGTCTGTCCTCGCCGCCACATTTTCCTCCTTGCCCCGTCATCCTAGTTCTGCGTATGGTCTACGCATAAGAGCGTACGCCATACGCAGAAGGAGTTCTCCCATGACGACGACGACCGCACCGGCCCCCCGAGCGGGCCGACGGGAGTGGATCGGGTTCACGGTGCTGATGCTGCCGCTGCTCCTGGTCTCGATGGACGTGTCGGTGCTCTACTTCGCCGTCCCGTTCATCAGCGAGGAACTGCGCCCCACCGGCACCCAGCAGCTCTGGATCTTCGACATCTACGGCTTCGTGCTGGCCGGACTGCTGATCACCATGGGCGCCCTGGGTGACCGGATCGGCCGGCGTCGGCTGCTGCTGTTCGGCGCGGCCGCGTTCGGCGCGGCGTCCCTGCTGGCCGCGTACGCCGACAGCGCCGGGACGCTGATCGCCGCCCGCGCCGTGCTCGGCGTCGGCGGGGCCACCCTGATGCCCTCCACGCTCGCCCTGGTCCGCAACATGTTCCACGACGCCAAGCAGCGCGGCACCGCGATCGGCATCTGGACCGCCACGCTCACCGGTGGCATCGCGATCGGTCCGGTGCTCAGCGGCGTCCTGCTGGAGCACTTCTGGTGGGGCTCGATCTTCCTGATCAACATTCCCGCGATGGTGCTGCTGCTCCTGCTCGCCCCGATCCTGGTGCCCGAGTTCCGCAACCCCGGCGCCGGCCGGTTCGACCTGGTCAGCGCGCTGTTGTCGCTCGGCGCGCTGCTGCCGGTGATCTACGGCATCAAGGAGATGGCCCGCGACGGCGTCAGCCCCGCACGGGTGTCGGCCATCGTCGCCGGCCTGCTCGTCGGGGCGCTGTTCCTGCACCGGCAGCGGACCCGGGCGTACCCGATGATCGACCTGGCGCTGTTTCGCCGCCGCGGCTTCGCGGGGTCCCTCGCGGTCAACCTGCTGGCGATGTTCGCCCTGGTCGGCTTCGCCATCTTCACCACCCAGCACCTCCAGTTGGTGCTCGGCCTGAGCCCGCTGCGGGCGGCACTGTGGAGCCTGGTGCCGTCCCTGGCGGTCGGCGGGATCGCTCCGGCCGCCGCCGCGCTCGCCCAGCGCATCGATCGGTCGTACCTGATCGGCACCGGTTTCGGGATCGCCGTGCTCGGCTTCCTGGTGCTGACGCGGGTCACGCCCGAGTCGCCGCTCTGGCTGCTGCTGCTCGGCGCCAGCATCTACGCGGCCGGGTTGGTGATGGTGATGTCGCTGGTCACCGAGCTGGTCCTCGGTGCGGCGCCGCCCGAGCAGGCCGGTGTCGCCTCGGCGCTGACCGAGTCCAGCAGTGAGCTGGGCGGCGCGCTGGGGATGGCGATCCTGGGCAGCGTCGGCGCGGCGGTCTACCGCCGGGAGGTCCTCGACGGCCTGCCCGCCGGCCTGCCGGCCGACGCCCGCGACGCGGCCCATGAGACGTTGGGCGGTGCGCTGGCGGTGGCCGAGGGGCTGCCGGCCGATCTGGGCGACGCCGTGCTGCACGCCGCCCGACTCGCGTTCGCCGACGGGCTGCACCTCGCCGCGATCGCCGCCACGGTGGCGATGCTGCTGGGCGCGGTGACCGCGCTGGCCGCGCTGCGCGGCGTCCGGCCGGCCGACCCCGCGGCGGTGGCCGCCGAGCCGACCGGTCCGGCCGGTACGCCGATGTCGTCGGTCAGTCGTTGAGCACGTGCGCGAGCCGGTCGCGGAAACGCCGCTCGGAGTCGCTGACCGGCTCGCCGCCCAGCCCGAGCAGCCCACCGCTGGAGGCGGCGCCGACCACCTGCTCGGCGATGTCCACCAGCCAGTGCTTGTACGCGCCAGCGGCACCCTCGTCGACCCGGACGGCCAGCAGCGCGGCGGCCTCGCCGGCCCGCACCAGCACGTCGTCGATCATCGCCCGGGGGTCGGCGGGCGCGATGACCGGCAGCTCCTCGCCGGTCTCCGGGTCGCCGACCCGGGTCACGATCTCGCCGGCCACGGCGGCGACCAGCGGGCTGGCCGACTCCCGGCCCGCCGAGATGGTCTCCAACCCGGCCGCGTTCTCCGCCATGGTCCGGCGGGTGCCGTCGGACTCGGCGGCGCTCGCGGCGGTCAGCACCGACTGCGGCAGGCCGACCAGCAGCCCCCACTCCTCGTCGGAGAAACCGAAACCGGTGTACGCCGGCTGCTCGATCACGGCAACGCCCCTTCCGCCCTGCTCTGCTCGGTCAATCGGTGGGCCCTGCGCTGGCGCCCGGCTCAGGCTAGTCCAGCGTCAGCAGGCCCTGTTCGGACACCACGCGCACGGACAGCGTCTTGTACCCCACCTCGTCGAAGAGAACCGTCATCTTGTCCTCCTCGTAGCCGAGCACCAGGCCCTGCCCCCACTCCGGGTGACGTACCTGGCTGTGCACGGGGAACGGCCCGACCGCGCCGTCGTCGGCGACGCTGGTGCCGGCATGACAGTTGTCGCAGTGCCCGCAGATCTCGGTCATCTGCTCGCCGAAGTAGGCCAGCAGGGTCTGCCCCCGGCAGGCGGTGGTCTCGGCGAAGGCCCGCATCATGTCGGTCCGTGACCGGGTCACCGTCTGCTGCCGCTCCGCCTCGGCCAGCGCGGCCGCGGCGGCGTCCACCGGGGTGGGGGCGTAGCGGGGGGCGGCGATGCGCTGCCGGGCGCGCGGCTCGGCGGCCCCGACCTGCTCCAGAAGGGAGAGGTACTGGCCCAGCTTGCGTGGCCCGAGACCGGTGGCCTCGCGTAGCTCGGTCTTGGTGGCCGGCTTGCGACGCAGCAGCGCCGCGAGGTCGCGCAGCTCGTTCTCGTCCGGCAGGCCACCACTGAAGAACCGTTGCAGGCCCACGTCCTCGGCCCGCCAGAGCAGCAGGACCCGGGCCGGCTGCCCGTCGCGGCCGGCCCGGCCGATCTCCTGGAAGTAGCTGTCCGGCGAGTCGGGCAGCGCCATGTGCACCACCCAGGCGATGTTCGGCTTGTCGATGCCCATCCCGAACGCCGACGTGGCCACCATGATCGGCACCTGGTCGGCGAGGAACGCCTCGTGCAGCTCGGCGCGGGCACCGGCCGACATCCCGCCGTGGTAGCACTGCGCCGGGAAACCGGCGCCGGTCAACCGGGTGGCCAGCTCCTCCGCGGAGCGGCGGGTCGGCACGTAGATGATCCCCGGTCGCTCGTCGTCGCGCAGCAGCGCCACCAGGCGGCGCCACCGGTAGTCCTCGGTGGGACAGTGCGCCACCTCCAGGAACAGGTTGGGCCGGTCCAGCCCGGAGACCACCACCTCGGGCTTCCGCAGCCGCAGCCGGGCGATGATGTCGTCGCGTACCGGTGGTGACGCGGTGGCGGTCAGCGCGACCACCGGCGGCCGGCCGATGCCCTCGATCAGGTGCCCGAGCGCCAGGTAGTCGGGACGGAAGTCGTGCCCCCAGGCCGAGATGCAGTGCGCCTCGTCGATCGCCACCAGTGCCGGCCTGAGCGAGGCGACCTCGGCCATCCGGTCGGGGTTGCTCAGCTGCTCCGGGGTGATGAACAGGAACTCCGCCCGGCCCTCGCGTATCTCGGTGATCGCCTCGGCCTGCTGGGCGGCCGACTCGTTCGAGCTGATCCGCACGGCCCGCAGCTCCGGGCGCTGGCGCTCGTTGAGGGCCGCGATCTGGTCCTGCTGAAGGGCCAGCAGCGGCGAGATCACCACGGTGGGGCCGGGGATCAGGCTGGCCGGGATCTGGTAGATGGCCGACTTGCCCGCGCCGGTGGGCAGCACCACCAGGGCGTCACGTCGCTTCATCACCGCGCGCATGGCGGCCAGTTGGTTGGGCCGCAGCGCGGTCCAGCCAAAGAGGCTCCGCGCCGCGCGGCGCAACGTCATCGAGTGCGTGGACAGTTTCATCGAGGGCCGGAGGTACCCGACCCGATCACCGCCGAAACCGTCTCCGGCCGTGGCGGTCGTCAACCGCCGCCCGGGCTCAGCGTAGGCGGGGCAGGACCTCGCGCTGGTAGAGGTCGAACAGACCCTGGTGGTGCGGACCGACGTTGGCCAGGTACACCTCGTCGAAGCCGGCCTTGGCGAACCTGTCGATCATCTCCAGGTGCGCGTCGGCGCTGTTGCCGCAGACGAACGCCTCCTTCATCATCTCCGGCCTGACCAACTCGGCGACCTGCTCGAAGTGGCGCGGCGACGGGAGCACCTGGGACAGCTCACCGGGCACCCCGGCGTTGGGCCAGCGCTCGTACGCGATCCGCATGCCCTCGTCCTCGCTGGCCGCGTACGCCGCCTTGAAGCCGGCCTGGCACGGCTTGTCGCCGCCGCCGTTCTCCCGGAAGCGCCGGACCATCTCGGCGTCCGGCCTGGTGCTCACGTAGCCGTCGCCGATGCGTGCGGCCAGGTCGATGGCCTTCGGGCCGAAGCCGGAGACGTAGATCGGCGGGGGAGTGTCGGGCAGCGTGTAGATGCGGGCGTGCTCGACGGTGTAGTGCTTCCCGTGATGGTTGACGAAGTCACCCGTCCACAGTTTCCGCAGCACCTCGACGGCCTCCTCCAGCATCTCCAGCCGGACGTCGGTCTGCGGCCAGGCATCGCCGAAGATGTGCTCGTTGAGCGCCTCGCCGCTTCCGACGCCGAGCACGAACCGGCCGCCGTGCAGCACCGCGCTGGTCGCCGCCGCCTGGGCGATCACGGCCGGGTGGATTCGCACGGTCGGGCAGGTCACCGCGGTGGTCACCGGCAGCGAACAGACCTGGCTGAGCGCGCCGATCATCGACCAGACGAACGGGCTCTGCCCCTGCGCGTCCGTCCACGGGTGGTAGTGGTCGGAGATCCACAGCGCCTCGAAGCCAGCCTGCTCGGCGCCGCGCGCCTGTTCCAGGAGCTCAGCCGGCGTGAACTCCTCACTGGACAGAATGTAACCGATCTTCATCATTCCCCCTCGGCACGCGTACCCGGTGACGGGGAAGCCGTACCCCGGTGACGGTCGGCCACACGCGGGCCAGGTGCTCGACCGGGTGGTCGCTCAGCGCCGGCCGAACATCGCCCGGATCGCGGCGAGCAGCAGCAGAGCGCCGACCACCAGGCCGAGCAGGCGTACGCCGGGGATGTCGGCCGGGCTCGTCGCGTCGGCCAGCAGGGCGGGATCCATCCCCGAACTCTCCCCGGGACCGTGCCGTCCGGCAACTGTAAGGTTTATTGACTATTGAATCGCCCGGTGTGACCATGGCAGCACCGCCTGCCGGTGGCGGTGCGCCGACGGCGCGCGAGAGATGGGGTACGGGGGCCGCATGAGCGAGCGCAACCAGCGGGTCGGCGCGGACGCGCCGGCACCGGCGGCCGACGCCGACCGCCACGAGGGGGCGGCGTGACCGCGCCCACCGGGCATCTCCCGGCGTTGGCCGCGGCCGTCCTGCAACCCGGGTTCGTCGGCACCACCCCGCCACCGTGGGTGTGCCGCTGGCTCGGCGAGGGGCTCGGCTCGGTGGTGCTCTTCGCCCGCAACGTCGTCGACTCCGCCCAGGTGGCGGCGCTCACCGCGACCCTGCGCGCCGAGCGGCCCGACGTCATCGTGGCGATCGACGAGGAAGCCGGCGACGTCACCCGGATCGAGTCGGTCCACGGCAGCTCCCGGCCCGGCAACTTCGCCCTCGGCGCGGTCGACGACCCGGAGCTGACCGAGGCGGTCGCCCGGGACCTCGGCGTGGAGCTGGCGGCCGCCGGGATCACCCTCAACTACGCCCCGGACGCCGACGTCAACTCCAACCCGGCCAACCCGGTGATCGGCGTCCGCTCGTTCGGGGCCGACCCGACTCTGGTCGCGCGGCACACCGCCGCCTGGGTCCGTGGGCTCCAGGCCGGCGGGGTCGCCGCGTGCGCCAAGCACTTCCCCGGGCACGGCGACACCCGCGTCGACTCACATCACGACCTGCCCCGGATCACCGCCGACCGGGACCGGCTGGACGCCTGCGAGCTGGCCCCGTTCCGGGCCGCCGTGACGGCCGGGGTGCAGGCCGTGATGACCGGCCACCTGCTGGTGCCCGCGCTCGACCCGCAGCTGCCGGCCACACTGAGCCAGCGCATCCTGGGCGGCCTGCTCCGCGACGAGCTGGGCTTCTCCGGCGTGGTGGTGACCGACGCGGTGGAGATGCGCGCCGTCGCCGACCGGTACGGCTTCGCCGGCGCGACGGTCCGCGCGCTCGCCGCCGGGGCCGACGCGATCTGCATCGGCGGCGAACGGGCCGACGAGCAGGCGGCCCGGGAGCTGCGCGACGCCATCGTGGCCGCGGTCGTCTCCGGCGAGCTGCCCGAGGAGCGTCTCGCCGAGGCGGCCAAGCGGGTCGGTCAGCTCGCCGCCTGGACCGTGGCCGCCCGCACCGCCCGGTCGGCCGCGGCGCGCGACGCCACCGACGTCGGGCTGGTCGCCGCACGCCGCGCCATCCGGGTCACCGCGGAGCACGCCGTCGCGCTGCCGCTGACCCGCGCGGCGCACGTGGTCGAGTTCGAGCCGCCACGCAACATCGCCATCGGCGCGGAGACGCCCTGGGGGATCGGTGCGCCACTGGCCGAGCTGCTGCCCGGCACGAGCACGGTCCGCTACGCCGAACCGGACGTGCCGGGTGATCCGGGCGCCGGTGCGGACGGGCGTCCCCTGGTGCTGGTGGTCCGCGACCTGCACCGGCACGACTGGATGCGCGCGGCGGTGCAGCGGGCGCTGGCCGCCCGTCCGGACGCGGTCGTGGTCGAGCTGGGTGTGCCCAAGCTGGTCACCGGCGCAGTGCACCTGGCCACCCACGGCGCCACCCGGGCCAGCGGACAGGCCGCG
The DNA here is from genome assembly GCF_053599835.1 of Micromonospora sp. NPDC005163. Taxonomy (NCBI): domain Bacteria; kingdom Bacillati; phylum Actinomycetota; class Actinomycetes; order Micromonosporales; family Micromonosporaceae; genus Micromonospora; species Micromonospora sp. NPDC005163. The sequence continues at coordinate 82,387 of NZ_JBSFYP010000011.1, read as the reverse complement.
GCCGAGGTGCTGACCGGCGCCGGTTCGGTCAGGCCCTAGGAGGGCTCAGCGACCAGGTCGGCGTACTCGGGGTGCTTGTCGATGTACGCGGCCATGAACGGGCACCGCGGCACCACCCTGGCGCCCCGGGCCCGGACCTGGTCCAGGGTGCCCCGGATCAACGCCCCGCCCACGCCCATGTTCTGAAAGCGCGGGTCCACCTCGGTGTGGGTGAAGACCAGCACCCCGCCACGGACCAGGTACGCGGTGAAGCCGGCCAACGCGTCGTCGACCAGGATCTCGAAACGGTGCTTGGCGGGGTTGTCCTCGACCAGGTTGCTCACCGGCCCATTCTCCCCGCAGCGTCGACCAGCACATCCAGTTCGGCGAGCAACCGGTCCACCTCGTCCGCCGTGTTGTAGTGGTAGATGCTGGCCCGGACCGCGCCGCCGCTGTCGCGCAGCCCCATCATCTGGAAGTACTCGTAGGCGTAGTAGTCCCCGGCGGAGAGGCAGAACCCGGCGGCGCCCAGCGCCTCCTGGGTGGCCACCGGCGACATCCCCGCGATCCGGAAGGAGACCGTCGGGCAGCGCCGGGCCGGCGAGCCGTAGACGGTGATCGCGGGCCGCTCGGCCAGCCCGGCGAGCAGCCGGTCCAGCAGCGCCTCCTCGTGCGCCTGGGCGGCAGCCAGCCCGGCCCGCAGCCGGGCCCGCCGGTCGCCCACCGCGTCCGGGTCCAGCCCGGCCAGGTGGTCCACCGCGGCGGCCACGCCGGCCAGTAACGGGAAGCTGGGAGTGCCGTACTCGAACCGGTCCGGCACCACGTCGGAGGACGGCACCAGCTTCGCCGGGCGCAGCGCCGCCCACCGAGCCGGGTCGGCGACCATCGCCGCCAGGTGCGGGCCGGACCATTTGTAGGCGCTCGTGACCAGTACGTCGGCGCCGAGCGAGGCCAGGTCGGTCGGCCCGTGCGGCACCGAGTGCACCCCGTCGACGCAGACCAGCGCGCCGACGGCGTGCGCCGTCTTCGCGATCGCCGGAACGTCCGGAACGGTGCCGATGGCGTTGCTGCCGGCGGTCACCGCGACCAGTCGGGTGCGCTCGCCGACCAGCTCGGCGTACTGGCTGGCGGGCAGCTCGCCGGTGCGCCGGTCGACCTCGGCCCACCGCACCGTCGCGCCGGCCGCCTCGGCGGCCTGCACCCACGGCCGCACGTTGGCGTCGTGGTCGAGCCGGGAGACCACCACCTCGTCGCCGGGACGCCAGCCCGCGCCGAGCGTGCGCGCCAGGGTGTACGTCAGCGCGGTGGCGCTCGGGCCCAGCACCACCCCGGCCGGGTCGGCGTCGAGCAGGTCGGCCACCGCCGAGCGGGCGGCGGCCACCAGCTCCAGCGACCGGCGACCCGGCACGAAGGCGGCGCTGCGGTTGCCGACCGCGCTGCGCATGGCGTCGGCGACCGCGTCGATCACACCTTCCGCGGTCTGGGTGCCCCCGGCCCCGTCGAAGTGGACGAAGCCCTCGGTCAGGGCGGGGTAGGCGGCCCGGGTGCGGGCGATGTCGAACGGCATGTTCCGGACCCTAGCCGGTGCCCGGGCCGGTCCCGCCCGCCCCCATGAGGGCCGCCGTCCCCGATGATCACCAACCGGCGCCGTTCTCGCGGGCGTCTCGTACTCTTGGCGAGGTGACGAACCGACCCGCCACCATTCCGTTGCCCCCCGTCCGTCGCGCCGCCGGCCTGTTCGCCGGTCTGGCGCTCGGCCTCGCCGTGCTCGCCGGCTGCAGTTCGCAGGGCGCCTCCACCGACTGCGGGCTGGACGCCTGCACCGTCACCTTCGAGCGGGGTGTCGACGCGAGCGCCTCCATCCTGGGCGTCGACGCCAAGCTGGTCGGCGCAGAGGGCGACCAGGTGACCGTCGAGGTCGCCGGCGAGCAGCTCACGCTCACCACCGGGCAGCAGGCCACCGAGGCCGGCGGTTTCGCGGTCACCCTGGACAGCGTCACCGACCAACAGGTCAAGATTCGCGTTTCGCGCAACCCGGGCAACTGACCGGGCGGGCGGCGGTGGCCGACGTTTGGGGATCTCCGCAATCGGAGATTGTGGCGCCATGTCACTCACCCGTAACGCCGAAGCCACCGCCTCCCGCACGGCGGACAGCCGGTGGCTGGAACTCCTCGCCCGGGCCGGTTTCATCGGCTACGGCATCGTGCACCTGCTCTTCGCCTGGCTGGCGTTGCAGATCGCATTCGGGACGTCGTCCGACGACGGCGACCAGTCCGGCGCCCTTCGGACCCTCTCCGCGCAGCCGCTGGGCAAGTTCCTGGTCATCGCCACCGCGGTGGGCCTGCTCGCGATGGCGATCTGGCAGGCGCTGGAGGCGGCGGTGGGCCACCGCGCCGAGCGGGGCCGGGAGCGGGTCATGGAACGGCTCGCCTCGGCCGGCCGCACCATCGTCTACCTCTACTTCGCCTGGACCGCGTTCAAGGTCTTCAAGGACGCCGGGTCGAACAGCGCCGACCAGCAGGAGGCGTTGACCGGCAAGCTGATGACCTCCAGCGGTGGCCGCTGGCTGGTCGGCCTGGCCGGGCTGGTGCTCGCCGCGATCGGCGTGGGTCTGGTGATCTACGGCCTGGTCAAGCGGTTCGAGAAGCACCTGAAGACGGGCGAGATGAGCCCGAAGACCCGCACGCTGGCCCGCCGGCTGGGCATCGCCGGGTACGTCGCCAAGGGCGTCGCGTACGGCATCGCCGGTCTGCTCGTCATCGTGGCGGCGGTGAACTACGACCCGGAGAAGGCCCGTGGGCTGGACGCCGCGCTGCGCACGCTGCGCGAGCAGTCGTACGGCACGCTCCTGCTGAGCCTGGTCGCCCTGGGCATCGCCGCCTTCGGCCTCTACTGCTTCCTCCAGTCCCGGTACCGCAAGGTCTGACCTGGTCGATTCCGGAAGACGCCGGGCACTGGTGGGCTTCTGCCCGAAGGATCGCCGCCCGGCCGGAGGGGAGCAGCAAACACGTGCGGAGTTATCTCGAAACGGCCGTCGCCGCGCTCACCGCGGCGGCGGTCGCCCTGTTCCTGGTTGAGGTCGTCCACCGGATCACCCGGCGGTTCGGCCGCCGGTCGCTGCTGATGACCGAGCTGACCGACCACGCGCGCCGGCCGTTCCAGGTCGCCGCGACGGTGCTCGCGGTGCAGTTCGCCGCCCGGTTCAGCACCGGGTACGCGGTCGGCGAGGGCTGGCGCCGGCTGCTGCTGCACCTGCTCGTCCTCGGCGTCATCGCCACCGTGGCCTGGCTGGTGGCCGCCCTGCTGGTCGTCGTGGAGGACACCGCGCTGGCCCGGTTCCGGGTCGACGTGCCGGACAACCGGCACGCCCGCCGGGTACGGACCCAGGTGGTGATGCTGCGCCGGTTGACCATCGCGGTGATCGTGATCCTGGCCGTCGGCGTGATGCTGATGACGTTCCCGAGTGTGCGCGGCATCGGCGCCGGCGTGCTGACCTCCGCCGGCGTGGTCGGTGTGGTCGCCGCGCTGGCCGCGCAGAGCCTGCTCGGCAACGTGTTCGCCGGCCTCCAGCTCGCCTTCAGCGACGCGGTCCGGCTCGACGACGTGGTGGTCGTCGAGGGGGAGTGGGGCCGGATCGAGGAGCTGACCCTCAGCTACGTGGTGGTGCAGATCTGGGACGACCGGAGGCTGATCCTGCCCACCTCGTACTTCACCAGCAAGCCGTTCCAGAACTGGACCCGGACCGAGGCGGCGGTGCTCGGCACCGCCGAGTTCGACGTGGACTGGGCGGTCCCGGTGCAGACCATGCGGGAGGAGCTGCGCCGCCTGGTGGAGGGCACCGAGCTGTGGGACGGCCGGGTCTGCGTGCTGCAGGTGACCGACGCCACCGGCGGGATGGTCCGGCTGCGCGCGCTGGTCAGCGCCGCCGACGCCGGCAGCCTGTGGGACCTGCGCTGCCTGGTCCGCGAGCACCTGGTGGCGTGGATCCGGGACAACCGCCCCACCGCGATGCCCCGGTTGCGCACCGAGCTGGGCGTCGCCGGCAGCGACCTGCCCTGGCAGTGGGTGCAGCCACGCCGGCCGGCGCGCCGCACCGAGGTCCCCGACGACGCCCGCGTCTTCGGCGGCAGCGATGACGGCGACGCCCGCAGCGAAGCCTTCATCGGCCCCGAAGAAACCACCTCCCCCCGCCCCTGACCCCCCCCGGGCCTCCGGTCCCGGCGGTTCTCCCGGTTGATCATGAAGTTAGCGACGCCGATGACGGCGTGTCGTGCCGCCAACTCCATGCTCGACGGGGCGAGGGTGGGGGCCCGGGCGTGTCCGGGGGGCCGGGCGGGGCGTTGGTGGGGCGGGGAGAGGTTTGACCGGGCTTAGGCGGGGGACCTGCTGCCGGATGTCTCTACCGTGATCGGGGCGGACGGACGCCGCGCCGGGCGCGCAACCGGACGACAGGAACAGCGACCGGGTAGGCGCGCTTTAGGATTGACGAGCGCCGACTCCGGGCATACAGCGCGGTGATGAGGAAAGGAGGACAGCATGGCTGACGTGGCGAATGCCCGCACATCCCACAACGGGAGCGAGCCCTCCACCGCCGAATTGGTGCAGCGGGCCGCCGAGCAGGTCTCCCGTCTGGTGCGGGACGAACTGGCGCTGGCCCGGGCGGAGTTGACCCAGAAGGGCAAGCACGCCGGCATCGGGATCGGTCTGTTCGGCGCCGGCGGGGCGCTCGCCTTCTTCGGGCTGGGTGCCCTGGTCGCCACCGCGATCCTGCTGCTCGACCTGGTGCTGCCCGCCTGGGCTGCGGCGCTGATCGTGGCGGTGGCCCTCTTCCTGGTGGCCGGCATCCTCGCCCTGGTGGGCAAGAAGCAGGTCAGCCGTGCGGTCCCGCCGGTTCCGGCGGCCACGGTCCGCAGCCTCCGCGCTGACATGGACACCGTCGCCGCCGCGGTGAAGGACAGGGGGCGGGGATGACGGGAAACGGGACGGGCGACACGGAGGCGCTCCGCGAGGAGATCCGCCGCACCCGGGTCGAGTTGGGCGAGACGATGGAGGCGCTGGCCGCCAGGGCGGACGTCAAGGCGCGACTGAAGGAGTCCGCCGGGCAGGCCCGGGAGCGGATGCGCGAGCAGGCGGCGCAGACCGTGGCGCGGGTCCGCGGGCAGGCCGTACGCCGCGCGGAGTCGGCGCGGGCACAGGCGCACGAGAAGGGCGGGCTGGTGCGCGCGCAGGCCCACGAGAAGGGCGAACTGGTTCGACGCAACCCGGTGCCATGGGCGGCCATCGCCGCCGGTGCGGTGGCCACCGTGGTGGTACTGATGATCGTGCGGGGGAGGCGTAGGTGAGCAAGGGCATCAGCAGGGTCGCGTACCGACCGGCCGGCGTGCTGCTGGGTATCGCCGCCGGTGCGGTGGCCGGCGCGATCTTCCGGCAGGTCTGGAAGGTCACCGCCGGCGACGGCGAGGCGCCCAACGCCACCGACGAGGACCGTGGCTGGGGCGAGATCCTGGCCGCCGCGGCGTTGCAGGGGGCCATCTTCGCGGTGGTCCGGGCCGCCGTGGACCGGGGCGGCGCGGTCGGCGTCCGCCGGATGACCGGCCACTGGCCGGACTGACCAGCGCAGAGACATCGGCCCCCTTCCCGCATCGACGGGAAGGGGGCCTTTCGCATGGCATTGCACGCCGCCCAGCGGATCTCGGGCATCCGTCAGGTCACATGTCGGAGAAATTCGTCGGAGAGGTCGTGCAGAGTTTTTGCGTACGTGATTTGCTGTTGCCGCTGTTGCGAGATGGCGTGGGTTGAGAGAAGTCTCCTTCGTGGGGCCGCCTCAGACGCCGCTGCTCGAAAACGGCCAATCGGCCGCACGGCGTGCACGGCCGCCAGTTTTAGAAGGAGATACACATGGCGCAGGGAACCGTGAAGTGGTTCAACGCTGACAAGGGCTTCGGCTTCATCACCGTCGACGGCGGGGGTGCTGACGTGTTCGTCCACTTCTCGGCCATCCAGTCCAGCGGCTACCGCACGCTGGAGGAGAACCAGCGGGTGGAGTTCGAGATCGCTCAGGGTCAGAAGGGCCCGCAGGCTGAGCAGGTCCGTCCCATCTGAGTAGTGTGGCCGGCCCCCGCCGGCCAGTGGGACGATCCGGCCAGGGGTCGTTGTGTAGCCCCGCATCCCGTCCGGGATGCGGGGCTTTCCACGTACCCGGGACGGGTGCGTCTGCCCCCGCGCCACTGTGGAGACCGGGGTCAGGGTCGACGGCGGGAGCGCAGGCCGAACCAGAGCAGCACCAGCCCGGCCACGGCCACGATCGGGCCGAGCACCACCCAGAGCTGCTGGTCGGTCATCACACTGCCGCTGACGTAGCCGAGGCCCTGCACCGTCCACACCGCACCGATCACGACCGCCAACAGGCCGAGGGTGAGCGGAAGCCAACCCCTCATCGCGTCCCCTTCCCGCCGGATCGGGCGGCGCGCCGCCCCGCCCTGCCAGCATCGCCGGCCGGGCGAGGCGGTGCGAGCACCCGGGCCGCGCGGGTCACCACCGGTCGTGCACCTGCGGGCGGATCAGCTCGTCGTAGACCTCACGCACGCCGGTCAGCTGCCCGGCCGAGAGCGGCGGCAGGTCGGCCGCGGCCGCGTTGCGCCGGGCCTGATCGGCGTCGCGGGCGCCGGGGATGACGACGGTGACGCCCGGCTGGTCCAGCACCCAACGCAGCGCGAACTGCGCCATCGTGCGGTCCGCGTCGACCAGCGGCGCCAGCCGGCGTACGGCGGCCAACCCCCGCTCGAAGTCGACGCCGGAGAACGTCTCGCCGACGTCGAACGCCTCGCCGTGCCGGTTGAAGTTGCGGTGGTCATCGGCCGGGAACTCGGTGTGCTCGTCGTAGCGGCCGGAGAGCAGACCGCTGGCCAGCGGCACCCGGGCGATGATGCCGACCCCGGCCGCCGCGGCGGCCGGCAGCACCTGCTCCAGCGGCTTGTGCCGGACCGCGTTGAGGATGATCTGGACGCTGGCCACCCCGGGCCGGGCGATCGCGGTGAGCGCCTGGTCGCAGGTCTCCACGCTGACGCCGTACCCGGCGATGGCCTTCTCGGCGACGAGGGTGTCCAGGGCGTCGAAGACCGCGTCGTCGGCGAAGACGGCGGTGGGCGGGCAGTGCAGCTGGACCAGGTCCAGGGTGTCCATCCCCAGGTTGGCCCGGGACCGGTCGGTCCACTGCCGGAAGTTGGCCAGGGTGTACAACTCCGGCCGCTGCTCGACCCGGCGCCCCATCTTGGTGGCGACGGTCAGCCCGGCGTCGGGCCGGGAACGCAGGAAGCGGCCGATCAGCTGCTCGCTGCGGCCGTCGCCGTACACGTCGGCGGTGTCCAGGAAGGTGACCCCGGCGTCCACGGCGGCGGCCAGCACGGCCATCGCGTCGTCCTCGCTGACGGTGCCCCAGTCCGCGCCGAGCTGCCAGGCGCCCAGGCCGACCATTCCGACGGTCCGGCCGAGCCGGTTGAAGCTGCGCTGTTCCATGCCCCGAGCCTAGTGATCGGGTTGCCGGCCTGCCAGGCGAGCCGTACGGTAAACAAGACGGACGTACGGTTTGGGAGGCGACGATGTGGGATCCGACGACATACCTGCGCTACGGCGACGAGCGGTCCCGGCCGTTCCACGACCTGGTCGCCCGGATCCCGGCCGAACGGCCCCGCACCGTGGTCGACCTCGGCTGCGGCCCCGGCCAGCTCACCGCCACCCTCGCCGAGCGCTGGCCCGCGAGCCGGGTGGTCGGCCTCGACTCCTCGCCGGAGATGATCGACCGGGCCGCGGCCCTGGATGCCCCGGTCGACTTCGCCGTCGCCGACCTGCGTGACTGGCGCCCGGCCGGCGACGAGGACGTGGTGGTCACCAACGCCGCGCTCCAATGGGTGCCGGGCCACCAGGCGCTGTTGCGACGCTGGGCCGTCGAGCTGCCCGCCTGCGCCTGGCTCGCCATGCAGGTCCCGGGCAACTTCGCCGCCCCCTCGCACCTGGCGCTGCGCGAGGTCGCCGGCCGACCGGCCTGGCGGGCCGAGCTGGCCCCGCTGCTGCGCGCCGACCCGGTCGACGACCCGGCCGACTACGCGGAGCTGCTGACCGGTGCCGGCTGCACGGTGGACGCCTGGGAGACTACCTTCGTGCACCTGCTGCCGGCCCGGCCCACCGCCGACCACCCGGTGCTGACCTGGATGGAGGGCACCGCGCTGCGCCCGGTCCGGGCGGCCCTGGACGCCGCCAGCTGGTCCGCCTTCCGGGCCGAGCTGGGGGTACGACTCGCCGCCGCGTACCCGGTGCGGCAGGGTCAGGTGTACTTCCCGTTCCGCCGCGTCTTCGTCGTCGCCCGCACCGGCGACCGTGCCCAGGAGAACCAGTGACCGACCTGCCCACCTTCATCGCCGGACTGCCCAAGGTGGAGCTGCACGTGCACCACGTCGGCTCCGCCTCGCCCCGCATCGTCGCCGAGCTGGCCGCCCGGCACGAGGGACGCACCCCGGTGCCGGCCGACCCGGAAGCACTCGCCGACTACTTCGAGTTTCGCGACTTCGCCCACTTCATCGAGGTCTACCTGAGCGTGGTGGACCTCATCCGCGACCCCGAGGACGTCTGGATCCTCACCCACGAGGTGGCCCGGGAGCTGGCCCGCCAGCAGGTCCGGTACGCGGAGCTGACCATCACGCCGTACTCGCACGTGCGCCGGGGCATCCCCGCGCCGGCGTTCTGCGAAGCCATCGAGGACGCCCGCAAGCGCGCCGCGGTCGACTTCGGCCTCGACCTGCGCTGGTGCTTCGACATCCCGGGCGAGGCGGGCCTGCCGGCGGCCGAGGAGACGCTGCGCATCGCGCTGGACGAGCGGCCGGACGGGCTGATCAGCTTCGGCCTGGGCGGCCCGGAGATCGGCGTACCCCGGCCGCAGTTCCGCCCCTACTTCGACCAGGCCCGCGCGGCGGGGCTGCGTTCGGTGCCGCACGCGGGGGAGACCACCGGCCCGCAGACCGTCTGGGACGCGCTGAACGAGCTGGGCGCCGAGCGGATCGGGCACGGCATCTCCGCCGCACGGGACCCGGAGCTGCTCGCGTACCTGGCCGAGCGGCAGATCGGGATGGAGATCTGCCCGACGTCCAACGTGCGAACCCGCGCGGTGGCCAGCCTCGACGAGCACCCGCTGCCCCGGTTGGTCGAAGCCGGGCTGCTGGTCACCATCAACTCCGACGACCCGCCGATGTTCGGCACCACCCTCAACGACGAGTACGCGGTGGCGGCCCGGCTGCTCGGGGTGGGCCCGCAGGGGCTGGCCGGGCTGGCCCGCAACGCGGTGGCCGCGTCCTTCCTCGACGCGGACGGCAAGCAGCGGATCACCGCGGAGATCGACGCCCACCTCGCCACCGTCACCGGCTGAGCCGTTCCGGGGGAGCAGGGCGCGCGGCGGGAGCGTGGGTGTGGGGGGACCTGGACTCCCGCCGCGCGCGCGGCTCCACCGGCCGGTGGGTGCGCGGTGCGCTGGCCGGTGGAACTGGTGGGTTCGTGCCTTGATCCTGACAGCCCGCGGCGGCTTCGCCGCCGTCGTTAACCGCGATCTAAGGAAGACTTGCGCCGGGCCACAACCCCGGGCCGGTCAGTCGTCGGTGGGCCGCTGGCGGGGCCACCGTCGGCCGGTGGTTTTCTGGTCCCGGGCGTCCCGCGCCATCCGGCCGACCAGGCCGAAACGGTTGACCTGCCGGGGCGTCGCCTCCGGATCGGCGAGCAGCATCACCACGCTGGCTCCGCCCAGCCGGGCACGGTCGATGCTCACCGACCCGTTGGCCTGCAACGACACCCGCTTCGCGATGTCCAGGCCGAGCCCGGTCGAGCCCTGGTCGCTGGTGCCCCGGCGCAGCGCCCGGTCCGGGTTGGCGATGCCGGGGCCGGCGTCGTCGATCCGGATCGCCACATAGCCGTCGCGACGGGACACGGCCACCTCGAAGGCAGTGCCCTGCGGCGTGTAGCGAAAGACGTTGCCGATCACCGCGTCCAGCGCGGCGGCCAGTTCGGCCCGCGGCACCGGTGCGGGTGTGCGCAGCTGCGCGCCGATGACCCGGTGCGGCCGGTTCTGGTCGCCGGCCAACGCCGCCCAGAACACCATCCGATCCCGGACCACCTCGCTGACGTCACACATCGCCGGCCCGGCCTCGTGCGCCACCGCCTTGCGGGTGGTCTTGATCAGCACGTCGATCTCACCCTCCAGGGTGACGATCGCCTGCCGGATCCGTCGGATGCCACGTCGCCGGTCCAGCTCCGCCTCGGAGAACGAACCCACGCTGGTGTCGTCGGACTCCAACGCCTCCGCGTCCAGCCGCAGCACGGTCAGCGGGGTACGCAGCCGGTGCGACAGGTCGGCCACCAACTCCCGTTCGTCGGTGCGGGCCGCGTCCAGCCGGTCGGCCATCCGGTTGAAGGCGTACCCGGCCTCGGCCAGCTCGCGTGGGCCGGTCGGCTCCACGCGTACCCCCAGGTCGCCGTCGCCGATCGAGAGCGCGGCCTTGACCAGCCCTCGGGTCGAGTCCACCGCGCGGGCGGCGACCCGGTCCACGACCAGCACCGCCGCGCCGGCCATCGCCGCGCCGACCGCGAGCAGCAGCAGCCAGGTGCCGCCAGCGCCCTCGCCCAGCGTCGACGCCGGCACGAACACCTCGACCACGGCCGTCCGATCACCGAGGACCACCGGGTCGAGCCGGACCACCCCGCCGTCGACGTCGACAACCAGTGAGCGCCGGTCGGCACGTGCCCGGTCCAGGTCGGAGTCGCTGGCCCGGCCGGCGGACTCGTCGAGACCCAGCCCGTGCACCACCGGTCGGGCCGGTGCGCCCTCGCCGCTGGCCACCACGGCCCGCTCGACCACCGCGGGCTCCGTGCTGACCGCCAGCGCCCCGGTCACCAGCGCGCTCCGTCGGGCGGCGTCGCCGATCGCCTCCTCGCGGGTCTGCTCGCGCAGACTCAGCCCGAGCGGGATCAGGAAGGCGAGCGCGACGAGGCTGCACATGCCGGCCGTGAGCAGGGCCAGCGCCGTCCTCAGTCCGGCGCCACCAACCGGAACCCGACCCCCCGCACGGTGCGCAGGTAGCGCGGCTTCGCCGCGGACTCGCCCATCTTTCGGCGAAGCCAGTACAGGTGAACGTCGATGGTCTGATCCTCGCCGACCGATGGCTGCCGCCATACCTCCTCCAAGAGCTCCCGGCGGGACACTACCCGCCCGGGTCGTGCGGCGAGATACGCCAGCAGGTCGAATTCCTTGCGGGTCAGCGCCAGCGGCTCCCCGTCAAGGTGGGCGCTGCGCTCGCCGACATCCACCCGCAGCCCGCTGACGGTGTGCACCGCGGGCTGCACCGTCCGGCTGGCCCGACCGGCCCGGCGCAGCACGGTGGTGATCCGGGCGTCCAGGTGCGCACCGGTGAACGGCTTGACCATGTAGTCGTCGGCGCCAGCCCGCAGCAGCTTGACCACCGACTGCTCGTCGTCACGGGCGGTGGCGATGATGATCGGGATGTCGGTGATGCCGCGCAGCATCCGCAGCGCGTCCGAGCCGTCCAGGTCGGGCAGGCCCAGGTCCAGCACCACCAGGTCGGGCGTCTCCGCGGCGACCCGGCGCAGGGCGTCCAGCGCCGTGCCCACGGCGTGCACGGCATGCCCCCGGTCGGCGAGGGACCGCAGCATCGCGCCGCGTACGACGTGATCGTCTTCGACCAGGAGCACGGAGGCCACCCCAAGACCGTACTTGGCCTGGCAAGTTGATCGCGTTGCGGCGTACCTGGCGAGCGGGCAAGCTGGTACGACGATGTCCTTCACCCTGTTCGCCGATGCCCGCCTGGCGCTCGCCCGGGACAGCCTCGCCGGTCTCTCCACCGGCGACGCGCTCGGCGCGCGGTACTTCGTTCCCGGGACACCTCCGGCGGATCTTGCGGAGGGCGTCCTGCCGCCGGCGCCCTGGGAGTGGACCGACGACACCGAGATGGCCTGTTCGGTCCTCGCCGGGCTGGCGGAGTCCGGCGGCGTCGACCGGGACCGGCTGGCCCTGGCGTTCGCCCAGCGCTGCGATCCGCGCCGCGGCTACGGCTCGGGCGCGATGCTGATCCTGCGGCTGATCCGCACCGGCACGCCGTGGCCGGTGGCCGCCGCGTCCGCCTTCGACGGCCAGGGCTCCTGCGGCAACGGCGCGGCGATGCGGGTGGGTCCACTGGGCGCGTACTTTGCCGACTCGACCGTCCGCGCCGCAGCCCAGGCCCGCGCCTCAGCCGAGGTGACGCACGCGCACACGGAGGGGATCGCCGGTGCGGTCGCGGTGGCCGTCGCCGCCGCACTGGCCGGCCGGGCCCGCCTCGACGGGCACCGGCCGGCCCCGGAGCGGCTGCTCGCCGGGATCGCCGGTGCGGTCGATCCGGGCACCGAGGTGCACCGCAGCGTGAACCGGGCGGCCGGGCTGCTCGGCCGCCCGCTGTCCCGGGTGGTGGCGGCGCTCGGCAACGGCTCCCGGGTGACCGCCCAGGACACCGTCGGCTTCACCCTCTGGGTGGCCGCCACCCACCTGGACGACTACCCGGCGGCGATCCGGGTCTGCGTGCAGGCCGGCGGGGACGTGGACACCACGGCCGCCATCGTGGGCGCGGTGGTGGCGGCGCACACCGGTGTCGGCACGCCCGGCGGCGTGCCCGAGACGTGGCTGGCCGCCCGCGAGCCGCTGCCCTCCTGGGCGCTCTGACGTCCTGAGGCTCTGACCTGCGCGGTGCTCTGACCTGCGCGGTGCTCTGATCTCCGCGGTGCTCTGATCTCCGCGGTGCTCTGATCTCCTTGGTGCTCCGACGCCCTGGGTCGCTCTGACGTCGCCGTCGTCGCCGTGTCGTCGCCGCGTCGGACCGCCGAGCCGACCGCACCCTGCCGTCTTCGGGCCCTTTGCTCTGCTTCAGCCGACGCAACAGCCACGGCCCTGAACCGTTGCGCGGGTTGAAGCAGAGCAAAGGTGGCGACGTGACCGCCGGCCGCGCGGGATGCGGACCGTCGAAGCCACGGCCGCGGACCGTGTGGGCCGCCGACCGCGCGGGCTGCTGAAGGTGCGGGCTACGGACTGTGCGGGCTGCTGACGGTGCGGACCGCTGACCGCGCGGGCCGGCCTCAGCCGGCGCGGACCGGGGTGGCGACCGCCGCCGCCTCCGCGTCGGCCTGTGCTGGCGCCCCAGGCCCCACTGGCGGCGAGTCACCCGGCGCGGAGTCACTGGGCGCGGAGTCACCGGACGTCGCATCACCCGGTGCCGCACCACCCGGCGTCGCATCGGTCGGCGCGGGATCGTCGTCGCTTCCGCAGGTCACCTCGGCCAGCGCGGCGCGCTCGGCCGGGTCGCGCCGGCGCCACCGGCTGACCAGCCAGCCGATCGCCGCGCCGCCGCCCAGCCCGGCCAGCAGCCCGGCGGCAAGCATGACGTCGGCGCTGCCGGACTCCTCGGCGTTGCCGCCCGCGCGGTCCGCCGGCGCGGGGGCGCCACCGGCGTCGGGGTCGGTCGCCGCACCGGCCGCCGGGGCGCCGTGCCCGCCGTGCCCGGCCGGGCCGGCCGCGCCCGCCGCCGCCGGCAGCAGGGTGAGCACCGGGGCTCGGTGGGTGCCGGTGGCGTCGGCCCAGCGGACCACCGAGCCGTCGGCGTACGTCTGGACCACCTCGAAGGTGAGCCGCTCGACCTGCGGCAGCGGGCCCATGGACAGCGCCAGTCGGGCGGGGCCCGGTTCGCCCTTGCCGATCCGGATCCAGGTCACCGCGGTGGTCACGGTGCTCACCCCGGAGGAGTGGATGCCGGCCACCGGCCGGTCCAGGGTGCGGGAACTGATCCGGGGCGCCCAACCGGTCACCGACACCGGGTACACCTCGGCGACCGGCGCGTCGGCGGGCAACCGAACCTCGATCTGGCGGGTCGTCGTACCGGCCCGTTCCGGCACGGTGAACTCCAGCCGCACCGCGTCGCCCTGCCGAGCCTGGGTCGGAGTGGTCGTCACGTCCACCGCGTGCGCCGTACCGGGCCAGAGCAGCAGGCCGGCGGCGGTCAGCGCGGTCACCGCCGCGGTCCGCTGCCGCCAGCCACCGCCGTGCGTGCTCGCCATCTGGTACCCCCATCCGTGTCGACGCGACCGGCACCGGTTCCGGCCACACCTCCTAGTTCGGCTCCGGGGCGCGAAAGGTTCAACGCCGACCGTTAAGAAGGTGCCCTTCCTCTCCCGGAGGCGTTAGGAAGGTGCCCTTCCTTACCTGGGGTGGGGGGACCGATAGCATCGGCAGGAGCCGAGGATCGGCGTCCGTTTCGTACCGCATGAAGGAGTCACCGTGTCCGCACCCCGTACCCCCGCCGTGGCCGACCCTGTCGTCGTCGCCGCCGGGACCACGGCGGCCGACGCGGTGGCCGCGGCCGGACTGCCCGCGAACGGCCCCAAGGCGATCGTCGTGGTCCGCGACCCGGAGGGCCAGCTGCGCGACCTGGACTGGTCGCCGGCCGAAGAGACCGTCGTCGAGCCGGTCAGCCTGGATTCGCCCGACGGGCTGAACGTGCTGCGCCACTCCACCGCGCACGTCCTGGCCCAGGCCGTGCAGGACATCTTCCCCGAGGCCAAGCTGGGCATCGGCCCGCCGATCGAGAACGGCTTCTACTACGACTTCGACGTCGACAAGCCGTTCCAGCCCGACGACCTCAGCCGGGTCGAGAAGCGGATGCAGGAGATCGTCAAGTCGGGACAGCGGTTCCGGCGTCGCCGCTTCGGCAGCCTCGACGAGGCCCGCGCCGAACTGGCCGACGAGCCGTTCAAGCTGGAGTTGATCGAGGTCAAGGGCGAGGGCCTGGACACCGACGAGGTGATGGAGGTGGGCGGCGGCGAGCTGACCATCTACGACAACCTCGACGCCAAGGAGGACAAGGTCTGCTGGTCGGACCTGTGCCGGGGCCCTCACTTGCCGACCACCCGGCTGATCGGCGCGTTCAAGCTGATGCGCTCGGCCGCCGCGTACTGGCGCGGGTCGGAGAAGAACCCGCAGTTGCAGCGGGTGTACGGCACCGCGTGGCCGACCCGCGACGAGCTGAAGGCGTACCTGAAGCTGTTGGAGGAGGCGGCCCGGCGCGACCACCGCAAGCTCGGCGCGGACCTGGACCTGTTCAGCTTCCCCGACGAGATCGGCTCCGGTCTGGCGGTCTTCCACCCCAAGGGCGGCATCATCCGTCGGGAGATGGAGCACTACTCGAGGCGCCGGCACGAGGAGGCGGGGTACGAGTTCGTCAACACCCCGCACATCACCAAGGCGCAGCTGTTCCAGACCTCCGGGCACCTGCCCTACTACGCGGACACCATGTTCCCGCCCATGCAGCTCGAAGGCGCGGACTACTACCTCAAGGCCATGAACTGCCCGATGCACAACCTGATCTTCAGGGCGCGCGGGCGGTCGTACCGGGAGCTGCCGCTGCGGCTGTTCGAGTTCGGCACGGTCTACCGATACGAAAAGTCCGGTGTGGTGCACGGCCTGACCCGGGTACGCGGCCTGACCCAGGACGACTCGCACATCTACTGCACTCGTGAGCAGATGGCCGGCGAGCTGTCCACGCTGCTCAGCTTCGTGCTGGACCTGCTGCGCGACTACGGCCTGGACGACTTCTACCTGGAGCTGTCCACCCGCGACGACTCGCCCAAGTTCATCGGCGAGGACGAGGACTGGGCGGAGGCGACCGAGGCGCTGCGGACGGCCGCCGCGACCTCCGGGCTGGAGCTGGTGCCCGACCCGGGCGGCGCGGCGTTCTACGGGCCGAAGATCTCGGTGCAGGCCCGGGACGCGATCGGCCGGACGTGGCAGATGTCCACCATCCAGGTCGACTTCAACCAGCCGGAGCGGTTCGGGTTGGAGTACCAGGCGGCCGACGGCAGCCGCCAGCGGCCGGTGATGATCCACCGGGCGCTGTTCGGCTCGATCGAGCGGTTCTTCGGGGTGCTCACCGAGCACTACGCGGGGGCGTTCCCGGCATGGCTGGCCCCGGTCCAGGTGGTCGGCATCCCGATCCGCGAGGACCACACCGACTACCTGCACGGGTTCGTCGCGGCGCTGCGCGCCGAGGGGATCCGGGCGCAGGTGGACGCGGGCGACGACCGGATGCAGAAGAAGATCCGCACCGCCCAGCAGCAGAAGATCCCGTTCATGGTGATCGCCGGGGACGACGACGTGGCGGCCGGTACGGTCTCCTTCCGCTACCGGGACGGCTCGCAGCGCAACGGTGTGCCGATCGCCGAGGCGGTGACCCACGTTCTCGACGTGGTCAGCTCGCGGACCAACGTCGGCCCGTCCGCCGCCGCCGAGTAGCGTCCCGGCGCGGACCGCCCCACGATGTGGGGCGGTCGCCCGGGCGTCAGATCCCGCAGTTCGGTGCCGACCAGCCGCCGACCGCAGCGACGTGGGTGTGGTCGTTGTGGTCCGGGTAGCCGGGGCCGAGGATCTGCCCGAAGCCGTGGTAGCGGGCCTGCTGGGCCAGCCGGCAGAACGACGGGGATCCGACCAGGTCCACCGCGTCGCCGTACAGGTGCCGGCTGTTCGACGCCCCACCGACCGCGCTGTTGCAGGCGTAGCTGCGGAAGCTGCTGCTGATCGAGATGGACACGTCTCCGAGGGCGTGCCGCAGGGCCTGGAGTTTCCACATCGAGACGAGCGCGTTGAATCGGGCGGTGCTCGCCGCGACCGCGCCGCCGGACCAGGTGCTGTTGCAGTTGTTCAACTCGGCGTAGCTGAAGTTGACCGGGGTGCAGTCGTCGTCCTGGAGGGCGTAGATCCGGTTGAAGGTCTGCGGGCCGGCGATGCCGTCCGCGGACAGCCCGTACGCCTGCTGGAAGCGGATCACCGCCGATCGGGTGGCCGGGCCGTACGCGCCGTCCAGGGTGAGCACGGCGCCGTAGCCGGGGTAGCCGGCGACCCGGATCTGGAGTTGCCGGACGTCCTCGCCGGACATCCCCTGGGACAGCGTGCGACCCCAGGTGTAGCAGCCGTCGGCGTGTGCCGCGCTGGTGGTGACGGTGATGCCGGCCACCGTGGTGGCGGCGGCGAGCGCAAGCGCCGCGACGATCCTGCCGAGCCGTCGGATCATGGAACCCTCCATCAATGTATGGAAGTATCTGGATGCATGGAATCTTCATGTTCCTGTTCCAGTCCGTCAACAACTTCCGGCGATCGAGTTTCCCAACGGTGGGTGTCGCAACCCGCCCGCCCGGCTCCGTAGGATCGGCTCGTGACAGGGGCGGAACGGCACACGGACAGCGGCGGGATGGCCGACGGCCTGGAGCGGCTCTGGACGCCGCACCGGATGACGTACATCTCCGGCGAGGATCGCCCGGCCGAGGGCTACGAGAAGCCGACCGGTTGTCCGTTCTGCCGGGCGCCCAAGCTGCCGCCCGAGGAGAGCCTGGTCGTGGCCCGCGGCGAGCACGTCTTCGTGGTGCTCAACCTCTACCCGTACAACCCGGGCCACCTGCTGGTCTGCCCGTACCGGCACGTCGCCGACTACACCGACCTGGACGGGCCGGAGACCAGCGAGCTGGCGTCGTTCACCCAGGCCGCGATGCGGGTGATCCGCAAGGTGAGCAACGCCCACGGCTTCAACCTGGGGATGAACCAGGGCGGGGTGGCCGGCGCCGGCATCGCCGCGCACCTGCACCAGCACGTGGTGCCGCGCTGGGGCGGCGACGCGAACTTCATGCCGGTCATCGGCCGCACCAAGGTGCTGCCGCAGCTGCTCGGCGACACCCGCGACCTGCTCGCCCGCGCCTGGCCCTCCTGACCCGTCGCGCCGGCGCGCGAGGTGCGCGCCGGTCCGGCTAGCCGGCGCGCAGCAGGCCGGCCAGCTCCGGCCAGTTCTCCACCCGGTGTACGCGGGGCAGCAGCCCGGCGTGCGCGGCGACCTCCGCCGGACGGGGGCGGAACAGGTAGCGGTGCGGCACCGAGTCGAGGTAGCCGAGCACCTCCAGCTTGTCGTCCACGAAGTGGGTCAGCCCGAGCCGCCGGGCGATCGGCGCCTTGTCCGGCCGGGTCCGGCAGAAGTGCAGCCGCTCGACCGGGATGCCGGTGCGTGCCGGGAAGTCGTGGTGGGCGAGCCACTCCCGGGTCCGCCGCTCGGTGGCCTCGCCGCACTTGGAGACCAGGTGCACCTCGTCGAACTCCGGGCCGAGCGCTGCCAGCGCGTCGAACGCCCCGTCGACGGCGGGGGTGCGCAGGTAGTGCGCGCCGAAGAACGACGTGTCGGCGTCCTCGTCAGCCGGCTCGATGAGCACGCCGCCGATGTCCACGCCCAGCCGTCGCATGGGCCGATCATGCCGCACCGCACCGGCGTTCGCGCACCGACGTCCCCGGCCCGGGAACCGCTACGTCCGGACTCGGTGGAGGTGGCACGATCGTTCGATGGCAGTCACGACACGGACGTTGGGGCGCAGCGGCATCGAGGTCAGCGCCCTCGGCATGGGGTGCTGGGCGATCGGCGGCCCCTGGGCGGAGGGGACCCAGCCGCTGGGCTGGGGCGCGGTCGACGACGACGAGTCCGTGCGGGCGGTGCGCCGCGCGCTCGACCTGGGCGTCACCCTGTTCGACACCGCCGACACCTACGGCGCCGGGCACGGCGAGCGGGTGCTCGGGCGTGCGCTCGCCGGCCGCCGCGACGAGGCCGTGATCGCCACCAAGTGGGGCTACACCTTCGACGAGGCGAGCCGGCAGGCGACCGGGGAGGACGCGTCGCCGGCCTACCTGCGGCGAGCGGTCACCGACTCGCTGCGCCGGCTGGACACCGACCGGATCGACCTGTACCAGCTGCACCTGGCCGACCTGCCGGTGCCTCGGGCCGAGGCGCTGATCGGCGCCTGCGAGGACCTGGTGACCGAGGGCCTGATCCGGGCGTACGGGTGGAGCACCGACCGCCCCGACCGGGCGACCGCGTTCGGGCACGCGGCCGCGGGTGCCACCGCCGTGCAGCACACCCTGTCGGTGCTGCACGACGCCCCCGAACTGCTCGCGATCTGCGACAAGTACGACCTGGCCAGCGTCAACCGCGGGCCGCTCGGAATGGGGCTGCTCACCGGCAAGTACTCGGCCGCTTCGACGCTGCCCCGTGACGACGTGCGTGGGCTGACCGCGGGCTGGCTGGAGTGGTTCCGTGGCGGCCGGCCGGCACCGGAGTGGCTGCGCCGGGTGGGCGTGGTCCGTGCCGCGCTCACCGCCGACGGGCGCACCCTCGCGCAGGGCGCGCTGGGGTGGATCTGGGCCCGCAGCGGGCGCACCGTCCCGATCCCGGGCTGCCGTACGGTCCAACAGGTCGAGGAGAACGCCGCCGCGCTGCACCGGGGCCCGCTGCCGCTGGATCAGTTCGCCGAGGTGGAGCGCCAGCTGGCCGCCCTGCGCACCGCCGCCCTGCGGGACGCCGACCGCCCGCACTGGCCCCGCCCCACCCACCCCGTCACCCACCCCTGATCCGCGCTGGCGTGTTCTTCCCGACCTGCGAGGGGTTCCCATCCCGGGCCCGGCGGGGGCCGCTTCCCCTGCTGACCCCGCACGGCCGCTCTCGACCCCGTGCCGGCAGGCCCGCTTCAACTCCGGGTCCCGCGCGGAGGCTCCCCACCGATGTCGATGCTGTCCGCTGTCGAGCTGCCCCGGATCTGGGGCGGTGTCCCGCCGGCTCTGTGCGCGCGGGGTCCCGCCGGCTCTGTGCGCGCGGTGTCCCGCCGGCTCTGTGCGCGCGGTGCGGTGTTGCCCCGATTCCGGGGCAGCTCGACAGGCGCAAGGCGGAAGCCCCCGCCCCGCCCCGCCAATCCCCACTTTCGCCGATCATGGAGTTGTGGTGGGCGTTATAGCCACGCCTTCCCGTTCTGTCCGGCACCACAACTCGATGATCGCGGGCGGCGGGGCGGGGCGGGTGGTTAGGGGGTTTGTTCCTTGCGGGCCTGGTCGGCCAGGTGGGCGGGCATGGGGTCGTGGCGGACGAAGTGGCGGCGGAACGTGCCGGTGCCAGCGGTCATCGAGCGCAGCTCGACGGCGTAGCGGAGCAGCTCGGTGGACGGCACCTCGGCGCGGACCAGGGTGCGGCCCTCGGCGTCCGGGTCCGGCTCGGTGCCGAGCACCCGGCCGCGCCGGCCGGACAGGTCGCCCATCACCGCGCCCACCGAGCCGTCCGGTACCCGGATGGTCACCTCGTCGATCGGCTCCAGCAGCGCCGGCTGGCCACGTTCGGCGGCGTCGCGCAGCGCCAGCGCGCCGGCGGTCTGGAAGGCCGCGTCGGAGGAGTCCACGCTGTGCGCCTTCCCGTCGACCAGGGTCACCCGCAGGTCCACCACCGGGTGGCCGGCGACCAGGCCGCGCTCCAGCTGGTCGCGGACGCCCTTCTCCACCGACGGGATGTAGTTGTGCGGCACCGCGCCGCCGACCACCCGGTCGACGAACTCGAAGCCGCCACCCCGGGGGAGGGGCTCGACCTCGATGTCGCAGACCGCGTACTGGCCGTGGCCGCCGGACTGCTTGACGTGCCGGCCGTGCCCCTTCGCGGGCACCGTCAGCGTCTCGCGCAGCGACACCCGGACCGGCTCGGTGTCCAGCTCCACGCCGCCGGCGCGCAGCCGGTCCAGCACCACGTCCGCGTGCGCCTCGCCCATGCACCAGAGCACCAGCTGGTGGGTCTCCGGGTTGCGCTCCAGCCGCAGCGTGGGGTCGCCGGCCACCAGCCGGGCCAGGTTGCGGGCCAGGGCATCCTCGTCGGCCCGGCTCCGCGCGACGATCGCCACCGGCAGCAGCGGTTCCGGCATCTCCCACGGCGCGATCAGCAGCGGGTCGTCCTTGGCGGAGATGGTGTCGCCGGTCTCGGCGCTGCCCGACTTGGTGATCGCGCAGATGTCGCCGGCCACGCAGAGTGACACCTCGCGCAGGGTGGCGCCCAGCGGGGTGTAGATGTGCCCGACCCGCTCGTCGGCGTCGTGGTCGGGGTGGCCGCGTTCGGCCATGCCGTGCCCGGAGACGTGCACGGTCTGGTCGGGGCGCAGCGTGCCGGAGAAGACCCGGACCAGCGAGACCCGCCCGACGTGCCGGTCGACGGTGGTCTTGACCACCTCGGCGACCAGTGGCCCGGCCGGGTCGCAGGTCAGCGGAGGGCGGGGCGAGCCGTCCACGCCGGCCACCGGCGGCACCTCGTGCTCCAGCGGCGACGGGAACGCGGCGGTCAGCACCTCCAGCAGGGCGTCCAACCCGACCCCGGTCTCCGCGCAGACCGGCACGACCGGGTAGAAGTGACCTCGGGCGACCGCCTTCTCCAGGTCCTCGATGAGCACCTCGGTGCCGATCTCCTCGCCGCCGAGGTAGCGGTCCATCAGGGTCTCGTCCTCGCTCTCGGCGATGACCCCCTCGATCAGCTCGTTGCGGGACTCGGCGATGGCCGGCAGGTGCTCCGGGTCCGGCTCGCGTACGTCGGCGGGCAGGCCGGCGGTGTAGTCGAAGACCCGGCGGGTGATCAGGCCGAGCAGGCCGACGGTGGAGACCCCGTCGTCGCCGAGCATCGGTAGGTACAGCGGCATCACGTTGTCGCCGAAGACCCGCTGGCAGAGCGCCACCGCCTCGTCGAAGTCGGCGCGCGGCTGGTCCAGCCGGGCCACCGCGACCGCACGCGGCATGTCGACCGCCGCGCACTCCTCCCACAGCGCCACGGTGGCCGCGTCCATCCCGCCGGCCGCGGACACGACGAAGAGCGCGGCGTCGGCGGCCCGCAGCCCGGCGCGCAGCTCGCCGACGAAGTCGGCGTACCCCGGGGTGTCCAGGAGGTTGACCTTGATGCCGTTGTGCAGCAGGGGCGCGCAGGCCAGGCTCACCGAGCGCTGCTGGCGCACGGCCGCCGGGTCGTGGTCGCTGACCGTGGTGCCGTCGACCACGTTGCCGGCCCGGCCGATCGTGCCGGTGGCCGCGAGCAGCGCCTCGACCAGGGTTGTCTTGCCCGCTCCGGAGTGCCCGACGAGCACCACGTTGCGAACCCTGTCGGGTTCGGTCACCACCGGCGTGCCGCCGGCGGGACCCTTCTCCTGACTCTTCTGCGCCATGGGGCGCACCTCCCTCAGCCGGTGGTTGGTGGCGACCGCCGCGCGACGGGAAGCGGCCCGGGGCGAGTGCGCGGCGATATCCTCCGGTGGTCTGCTGCACAGCGGGAACGGGACGGGCGGACGGGTGAGCTGGCTCACCTCCTGGCTCGATCTCACACCCGTTGCCGGGTAGGCACAAGCCTCCCCCGGGCGGGTCGGTGGGACCGGCCGTATCGCCGGAGCTGGGCGGACCGTTATCGTGGGGACCGCCATGGCGAAGATCTTCCAAGTGTCGGCCCGCGCGGGGATGACCCGCGTCGTCGAGCCGATCGCACGCGCCCTGCTCCGTGCGGGCGTCACCCCCAATGCCGTCACCGTTGCGGGCACCGTCGGTGTGCTCATCGGTGCCCTCGGCTTCGGTGCCCGCGGCCATCTGGTCGCGGGCGCGTTGATCGTGACCGTTTTCGCGCTCACGGACCTGCTCGACGGGACGATGGCCCGGATGAGCGGTGGCTCCACCCGGTTCGGCGCGTTCCTCGATTCGAGCATGGACCGGGTTGCGGACAGCGCCGTCTTCGGCGCGGTCGCGTACTGGTTGGCCACCCAGAACAACCACTCCGGAGTGGCCGCCGCGCTGCTCTGCCTGGCCGCTGGCGCGTTGGTCTCGTACGTCAAGGCCCGCGCCGAGGGGTTGGGCATGACCTGCAACGTGGGCATCGCCGAGCGCACCGAGCGGCTGCTCATCGTCGGGGTCGGCGGAATCCTGACCGGCGTCGGCGTCGACCCGGCGCTGGAGATCGCGCTCTGGCTGCTCGCCGCAGTGTCGATCTTCACGGTGGGGCAGCGGATGGCGCACGTCTACCGCCAGGCCCAACAGCTCCAGCCGGACGGTCAGGCGTGAGTGGCGTGCCGGCGACCCGGCGTCGGACGACCGGCGGCCGAGTCGCGTGAACCTCACCGAGCTGGGCTACATCGCCGGGTGGCGGGTGGTCCGCGCGCTACCCCGGCCGTTGGTGGCGGCGGCGTTCCAGGCGGGCGCGGACCGCGCCCACCGCGCCGGCGGCGGGGGTACGGCCCGACTGCGCGCGAACCTGCGCCGGGTGGTCGGCCCCGAGCTGCCCGACGCCGAGTTGGACGATCTCGTCAAGCGCGGGTTGCGCTCGTACGCCCGGTACTGGATGGAGGCGTTCCGGCTGCCCGCCCTGAGCCGGTCGCAGATCCTGTCCAGTTTCCGGCTCGACGGCGCCGAGCTGCTCGCCGCCGACGTGGCCGCCGGCCGGGGCGCGGTGGTGGCGCTGCCGCACGCCGGCAACTGGGATGCCGCCGGCGCCTGGGTGGCGGCCACCGGTTGGCCGATCACCACGGTCATGGAGCGGCTCAAGCCGGAGGGCGTGTACAAGCGTTTCCTGGCGTTCCGAGAGGTCCTCGGGATGGAGATTCTGCCGACCCACGGTGGGCCGCGCCCGGCGTTCGACGTGCTGCTGGATCGCGTACGCGCCGGTGCGGTGGTGCCGCTGCTGGCCGACCGGGATCTCTCCGCCCGCGGGGTGGAGGTGGACTTCTTCGGCGGGAAGACCCGGATGCCGGCCGGGCCGGCCCTGCTCGCGTTGCACACCGGTGCGCCGCTCTACGTGGCGTCACTGTGGTACGAACCGGACGCGGCGTGCGCCTCGCTCTCCGGCCCGCTGCCGGTGCCCGCGCCCGAGACCGGGCCGCTGGACCAGCGGGTCCGGTCGCTGACCCAGATGATCGCCGACCGTCTGGCGGCGGGTATCGCCCGGCATCCGGAAGACTGGCACATGTTGCAGCGGATGTGGCTGGACCAGCGGGGGACGGGGGGCGGCGCCGCGCTGCCCTCGTCGGCCACCGGTCAGGCCTGAGGGGGTGGGTGCACGGTGAGGCGGAGCCCCACAGTCTCGGACGAGGGGCGCTGACGCATGCGGATCGGCATCGTGTGCCCGTACTCCTTCGACGTCCCGGGCGGGGTGCAGAACCACGTGATGGACCTCGCCGAAGCGTTGATCGCGCTCGGCCACCAGGTCAGCGTGCTCGCCCCGGCTGACGAGGACTCTCCGCTGCCGGCGTACGTGGTCTCCGCCGGCCGGGCCGTGCCGCTGCCGTACAACGGCTCGGTGGCCCGGATCGCGTTCGGCCCGGTCTCCACCGCCCGGGTCCGGCGGTGGATCACCAACGGCGACTTCGACGTCCTGCACGTGCACGAGCCGCTCACGCTGAGCCTGTCGTTGCTGGCGGTGCTGTCCGCCCGCGGGCCGGTGGTGGCCACCTTCCACACCGCGATGACCCGCTCGCGGGTGCTGGCCGCCGCGCAGGGTGTGCTCCAGATCGTGCTGGAGCGGATCACCGCCCGGATCGCGGTCAGTGCCCTGGCCCGCAAGGTGCAGGTGGAGCACATGGACGGCGGCGCCGTGGAGATTCCCAACGGGGTGGCGGTGGCCAAGTTCACCGACGCCGAGCCGTTGCCCGGCTGGCCGGGGGAGTGCACTCCGGGTACGGGCGGCACGCTGGGTTTCCTGGGCCGGTTCACCGAGGCGCGCAAGGGCTTCCCGGTGCTGCGGGACGCCTTCGTCGAGCTGGCCGCCACCCGCCCCGAGCTGCGGCTGCTGGTCGCCGGCCCGGGTGACGCCGACGACCTGTACGACCAGTTCCCGGCCGAGCTGCGCGAGCGGGTGACCTTCCTCGGGCTGGTCTCCGAGCCGGACAAGGCACGGATGCTGCGCAGTGTGCACCTCTACGTGGCGCCGAACACTGGCGGCGAGTCGTTCGGCATGATCCTCACCGAGGCGCTGGCCGCCGGCACGACGGTGGTGGCGAGCGACCTGGACGCGTTCCGGCGGGTGCTCGACGGCGGGCGGGCCGGGCGGCTCTTCCCCACCGGCGACCCGGCGGGGCTGCGCGACGCGTTGGCTGACCTGCTGGACGACCCGGCCGGTCGGGCCGAGCTGAGCGTCTGCGGCGATCAGGTGGTGGCGAATTTCGACTGGCCGGTGGTTGCTCGCCGTGTTCTGGAGGTATACGCAGCGGCGATCGAGGCAACCGATGGGCGGGTCATCGACCAGGAATGGGTGGGGCTGGGCTGAGCCGGTGTGACGGATGGTGCGGACGCTGACCCGGGTGACGGGCGTGGCCGTGCCCGGACGGACGGAAACGGAGCAGCACTACGATGCCGCACATGTGGTGGGTGGTGGCCGCGATCCTGGTCGTGGGGCTGGTCGGGGCGTACCTCATCTGGACCGCAGGCCGGGTAGAGCGGCTGCAGGGCCGCGCGGAACTGGCGGCGCGGGCCCTCGACGCGCACCTGCTGCGCCGGGCGGCGGCCGCCGCCGTGCTGGCCGAGCGGCGCTTCGGCGTCGAGCTGTACGCGGCGGCCCGGATCGCTCTGGACGCCCCTCCGGACGAGCGGGAGGCGGCGGAGAACGACCTGACCCGGCAGCTGCGCGGGGTGCAGCTGGACCCGGCCGATCCGGACTGTGGGGCGGTCATCGCCGCCAGTCGCCGGCTCGCGTTGTCCCGGCAGGTGCACACCGACCTCGTGCGTGACGCCCGGTCGGCGCGCAGCCGACCGCTGGTGCGGTTGTTGCGGATGGGGCGGGGCCGGGAGTGGCCGCGGTACTTCGACATCGACGACCCGACCCTGACGGTGCCCGCGGACGTGCCCGCGAACTGACCGGCCGCTGGCGCCCGGCCACTCCGGCGGCCGGTGACGAGGGCCACATCGCAGGCCACCGGGGGTCTGATTGGCTGTCGGTGCGGCGTTGGCTCGGGCGTAGCATTTTCGCTGCCACCCCCAGAGCACGTCCAAGGAGCGATGACCCATGTCCGAAACCACCGCCCCGAACGCCGGTACCACCCCCGTCGTCGGCACCGCCCGCGTCAAGCGTGGCATGGCCGAGATGCTCAAGGGTGGCGTGATCATGGATGTGGTCAACGCCGAGCAGGCCAAGATCGCTGAGGACGCCGGCGCGGTCGCGGTGATGGCGCTGGAGCGCGTGCCCGCCGACATCCGCGCGCAGGGCGGGGTGTCGCGGATGAGCGACCCCGACATGATCGACGGGATCATCGAGGCGGTCTCCATCCCGGTGATGGCCAAGGCCCGCATCGGTCACTTCGTGGAGGCGCAGATCCTCCAGTCGCTGGGCGTGGACTACGTCGACGAGTCCGAGGTGCTGACCCCGGCCGACTACGCCAACCACATCGACAAGTGGGCCTTCACGGTCCCCTTCGTCTGCGGTGCGACCAACCTGGGCGAGGCGCTGCGGCGGATCACCGAGGGTGCGGCCATGATCCGCTCCAAGGGCGAGGCCGGCACCGGTGACGTCTCCAACGCCACCACCCACATGCGCAAGATCCGCCAGGAGATCCGCCGGCTGTCCTCGCTGCCGGCCGACGAGCTGTACGTCGCGGCCAAGGAGCTTCAGGCCCCGTACGAGCTGGTCAAGGAGGTCGCCGACAGCGGCAAGCTGCCGGTGGTGCTGTTCACCGCCGGTGGGATCGCCACCCCGGCCGACGCCGCGATGATGATGCAGCTCGGCGCGGAGGGCGTCTTCGTCGGCTCCGGCATCTTCAAGGCCGGCAACCCGGCCCAGCGGGCCGCCGCGATCGTCAAGGCCACCACCTTCCACGACGACCCGGACGTGCTGGCCAAGGTCTCCCGCGGCCTCGGCGAGGCGATGGTCGGCATCAACGTCGACGAGATCCCCCAGCCGCACCGCCTGGCCGAGCGCGGCTGGTGAGGCGCGAGGAACGATCGGTGCGCATGAGCGGGCCAACGATCGGTGTGCTCGCGCTCCAGGGGGACGTTCGCGAGCACGTCGCGGCCCTGGCCGCGGCGGGCGCGGACGCCCGCCCGGTGCGCCGTCCGGCCGAGCTGGACGCGGTCGACGGGCTGGTCATCCCCGGGGGCGAGTCCACCACGATCAGCAAGCTCGCCGACATCTTCGAGATGCGCGAGCCGATCGACAAGCGGATCGCCGGCGGCATGCCGGTTTACGGGTCCTGCGCCGGCATGATCATGCTGGCCACCGAGGTGCTGGACGGCCGCCCCGACCAGCGGGGCTTCGCCGGCATCGAGATGACGGTGCGGCGCAACGCGTTCGGCCGGCAGGTCGACTCGTTCGAGGCGCCCGTGGAGATCAGCGGAGTCCCAGGTGAGCCGTTCCACGCGGTGTTCATCCGCGCACCGTGGGTCGAGCGGGTCGGTGACGGGGTCGAGGTGATCGGGAAGGTGACCGGTGGCCCGGCCGCCGACCGGATCGTGGCGGTCCGGCAGGGCAACCTGCTGGCCACCTCGTTCCACCCCGAGTTGACCGGTGACCTGCGCGTGCACGCGTACTTCGTGGACCTGGTGCGCACCGCCAGCTGACGGAGTGGCCCTTTCCGGGGCGGAGCCGCCGCGCGGTGGATGACAGCGGCCCGGGGGACGTCGGTAGGATTGCTGAGATTCGGCAGGGCCATCTGCCCGTCACGGCTTCCACCAGAGCCGACCGGCACCTCCGCGTGCGCCGGCGGGAGCGGGGCGTCAGCGGTGCGGTCGATGCAGACGGCGGGTAGCAACGGAGGTAGAAGATGTCCGGCCACTCAAAGTGGGCGACGACCAAGCACAAGAAGGCCGTCATCGACGCCAAGCGCGGCAAGATGTTCGCCAAGCTGATCAAGAACATCGAGGTGGCCGCGCGGACCGGCGGCGGCGACCCCTCCGGTAACCCGACGCTCTACGACGCCATCCAGAAGGCCAAGAAGAGCTCGGTGCCGAACGACAACATCGACCGCGCCGTCAAGCGCGGCTCCGGCCTGGAGGCCGGCGGCGCCGACTGGCAGACGATCATGTACGAGGGGTACGGCCCGAACGGCGTGGCGATGCTGATCGAGTGCCTCACCGACAACCGCAACCGGGCGGCGACCGAGGTGCGCACCGCGCTGACGCGCAACGGCGGCTCGCTCGCCGACGCCGGCTCGGTGTCGTACATGTTCTCCCGCAAGGGCGTGGTGATCGTCCCCCAGGAGGGCACCAGCGAGGACGACGTCATGATGGCCGTCCTCGACGCCGGCGCCGAAGAGGTCAACGACCTCGGCGAGGCGTACGAGGTGGTCTCCGAGCCGACCGACCTGATCGCGGTCCGCACCGCGCTGCAGGACGCCGGCATCGAGTACGAGTCGGCCGAGTCCTCCCTCATCCCCAGCATGAACATCCCGCTGGACGAGGAGGGCGCGCGCAAGATCTTCAAGCTGATCGACGTCCTGGAGGACTGCGACGACGTGCAGAACGTCTACGCGAACTTCGACGTCAGCGACGACGTGATGGCCGCGGTCGACGCCTGACGCGGTAGGACTGGGGCGCTGATTCCCGCCGGGCCGGTTGGTCGTCCGGCGGGAATCGCCTCTTTCCGGCTAAGACGGGGTGCCGCCCGCCCACTGAGGACGAGCGGCACCCGCCCGGGTCGTCGGCGGTCAGCCGATGGTTTCCCGCTCCCGCCAGGCGGCGCGCAACGAGGTTCGCCCGTTGGTCCGCAGCAGTGACCCCTCGTAGATCCGCGCCCCGGCGACCACGAACGCCACGGCGGTGGCCAGCAGGATGGCCAGCGAGACGAACGGCTCCCAGACGGCGGCGTCCCCGGTGAACAGCCGCAGGGGCATCGCCGTGGGCGACGAGAACGGCAGGTAGGACAGCAGCCGCATGGCCGTGGCGTTGTCGTTGAGGAAGATCACCGCGAAGAACGGCAGCATGACGGCGAGCTGCACCGGCGTCGACGCGGCGGCGATGTCCTCCTGCCGGTTGACCAGCGCGCCGGCCGCCGCCCACATCGCGGCCAGCAGCACGAAGCCGAGCAGGAAGAACGGCACGAACCAGCCGATCGCCGGGGCGAGCAGGGTGAGCAGGTCGCCGCTGTCGCCGATCTGCATGCCGGCGACCGCCACGATGGCGATCAACACGATCTGCCCGAGCGCCAGGATGCCGCCGGCGATCACCTTGCCGGCCAGCAGCGCTCGCACCGGCACGGCCGCGACCAGGATCTCCACGATGCGGGTCTGCTTCTCCTCGGTGACGCTCTGCGCGATCTGCAGGCCGAACGTCTGCGAGGTGAGGAAGAAGACGAACGCGAAGACGAACGGCACCAGGAACGCCACCACCGGGTCGACCGCGTCGGGGTCGAGGAGCTGCACCGGCGGCGCGCTGCTCAGCGCGTGGACCACGTCGTTCGGGGCCTCGTCCATGGCGAGCACCTTCGGACCGGAGACCACGGCGGCGTCCACATCGCCGTCGCGAACGGCCTGTTCGGCGGCCCGGTCGTCGGCCACCACGCGGACCTCGAGGCCGGCGTCCCGCAGCGGGCCGGCGGCCTCCTGGGTGACGGCGACGCTCTCCGGCCCGCCGGAGAGCAGCGGCGGCAGGATGGTGCCCGCCGCGGCGATCAGCAGGAAGAAGAGCGTGCCGAACAGGAAGGTACGGTCGCGGAGCTTGACCCGGATCTCGCGTTCGGCGACCAGCCGGGTGGCCTGGGTGACGTTCACTGGGTGACCTCTCGGAAGATCTCGGTGAGCGAGGGGCTGACCGGGCGGAAGGCGCGGACCGGGCCACGGGCGAGGGCCGCCTGGAGCACGGCCTGTTCGTCGGTGCCGGCGGGCAGGTCGAAGACCACCCGCGCGCCGTCCAGCTCGACCAGGGTCACCCCGGGGTGGTCTCGGACCCAGCCGGCGTCGGTGGCCACCACCAGCTCGAAGCGGGGCACGGTGTACGAGTCGCGCAGCTGCTGCCGGCTGCCGGCGGCCCGGATCACCCCGTCGCCGATGATCACCAGGTCGTCGCAGAGCCGCTCCACGACGTCGAGCTGGTGGCTGGAGAAGAGCACCGGCACCCCGGCGGCGGCGCGTTCCCGCAGCACAGCGACGACGGTGTCCACGGCGAGCGGGTCGAGGCCGGAGAACGGCTCGTCGAGCACCAGCACCTCCGGGTCGTGCACCAGCGCGGCCGCGATCTGGGCGCGCTGCTGGTTGCCCAGCGACAGCGTCTCCAGCAGGTCGTCGCCGCGCTCGCCCAGCCCGACCCGCTCCAGCAGGGTGTCGGTGGCGCGTCGGGCGGCGGTGGCGTCGAGGCCGTGCAACCGGCCCAGGTAGGTCACCTGCTCCCGTACGGTCATCTTGGGGTAGAGGCCGCGTTCCTCGGGCATGTAGCCGAACCGCTGCCGGCCCTCCCGGGTCAGCGGCGCACCACCCCAACTCACCTCGCCGGCGTCTGGGGCGAGCACGCCCAGGATGATCCGCATGGTGGTGGTCTTGCCGGCGCCGTTGGCGCCCACGAAGCCGGTCATCCGGCCGGCGGCCACCTCGAAGGACACGCTCTTGAGCACCTGCCGATCGCCGAAGCTGCGGTCGACGCCGTTCAGGCGGAGTGTTCTGGTCACGCACCCACGCTAGATCGAGTACGTCGGTCCGCCGTCCGCCCGGCGGCTGAGCAGGCGGGTCCACCGTGCGACGGATGCCGCTCAGCCGCCGGGGCGGACCACCCCGTTCTCGTACGCGAAGACGACCGCCTGCACCCGGTCGCGCAGACCGAGCTTGGCCAGCACCCGGCTCACGTGGGTCTTCACCGTCGCCTCGCCCAGGTGCATGGCCGCCGCGATCTCCGCGTTGCTCGCCCCGGCGGCGAGCAGCACCAGCGCCTCCCGTTCGCGCGGGGTCAGCTCGGCCAGGGCGGTTTCGGCGTCCGGCCCGTTGCGGGCGGCGCCGGTCGGATCGCCGGGGCGGGCGAAGGTGGAGATCACCCGGCGGGTGATCTCCGGGGCGAGCAGGCCGTCGCCCCGGGCCAGCACCCGGATCGCCTCGACCAGCTCCTCCGGGGTGCCGTTCTTGAGCAGGAAGCCGCTGGCCCCGGCCCGCAGCGCGGCGAACAGGTAGTCGTCGCGGTCGAAGGTGGTGAGGATCAGCACCGCGGGCGCTGCGGGCCCCTCTCCGGTGATCAGGCGGGTGGCCTCCAGCCCGTCCATTCCGGGCATCTCCACGTCCATCAGCACCACGTCGGGACCGGTGGCCCGGGCCATGGTGACGGCGCGTGCGCCGTCCGCGGCCTCGCCCACGACCTCGATGTCGTCCTCCACCTCGAGGATGACCCGGAAGCCGGTGCGGACGAGGTGCTGGTCGTCGGCGAGCAGCACCCGGACCGGCCGGCCGACGTCTGGTGCCTCGTGGGCTGGTGCGGTGCTCATGCCGAGCGCTCCGCGCCGGCCGCCAGCTGGTGCCCGTCGCTCGGCTCCCGCTGCATGCCGACTGGCGGGTCCGCCGACGCCGCCAGCGGGAAGCGGGCGCGTACCCGCCAGCCACCGCCGACACGCGGCCCAGCCTCCAGGTCGCCGTCGTGCGCGGCGACCCGTTCGCGCATTCCGATCAGACCCAGCCCCAGGGCGTTGGCCATGCCGCCCGCCCGTCCGTCGTCGGTCACGTCGACCTCCATCTCCCGGGCCAGGTACCGGACCCGCACGTCCAGCAGGTCCGCTCCGGCGTGCTTCAGCGTGTTCGTCACCGCTTCCTGCGTCACCCGGTAGGCCGCCTGGGAGACCGATTCGGGCAGCGGGACCGGGCCGCCGTACACCCCGAGGGTGGCCGTCAGTCCCGCGGCCCGGGCTCGCTCGACCAGCTCGCCGATCCGTTCGACGCCGCCGGCCGCCGGCGGCTCGGCGTCGGCGCCGGCAGAGGTCCGCAGCACGCCGAGCATCCGGCGCAGCTCGTCCACGGCGGTGCGGGCGCTCTGCTCGATGGCGGCCAGCGCCGTGCGGGCCTTGCCCGGGTCGCGGTCGAACACCCGGCGGCAGGCGGACGCCTGCACCCCCATCACCGACACGTGGTGGGCGACCACGTCGTGCAGTTCCCGGGCGATCCGGACCCGTTCGCCGAGCACCGCCCGCTCCCGGGACTCGGCCTGGGACCGGCGCAGGTCCTCGGCCTGGGCGCGCAGCTCATGCTCGCGCCGCGCGGCCACCCAGGCGGTCTCGCCGAAGAAGTACGCGAATCCGAAGACCAGCACATTGACCAGTACGCCGGTGACCATCGCGGCGAGTACCGGTGGCACCGGACCGGCCGCGTCGGCGAAGGCATCGGGCGGGATGTGGTCGATGGTCACCGCGTAGTAGATCCCCAGCCAGGCGAACATCGTGGCGATCACGCCGATCCGCAGCCGGCGGGCCAGTTGATGGTCCTGCCCCCAGGCGCCGAGGGTGTAGAGGGCGCAGAACAGGGCCCAGGAGGAGAACTGGGTCTCCGGGGCCGATCGGGCCTGCGCGGCGATGAACGCCACCGCGACGATCAGCAGGGTGGCGGCCGGCCACCGTCGTCGCCAGATCAGCGGCAGGGTCACCGCGACGGTCCAGAGCAGCTGCTCCGGCCAGGACGGCGGCGGGCCCAGCAGGAACGCCCCGGCGCTGTGGGCCAGAGTGAGGCTGACCAGCGCCAGCAGGGTCACCCCCAGCCCGAGCCAGAGATCGATTCGGCGCTGCTCCGGTGTCGGGCCCGGGCGGCGCCATTCGTCACGCTGTGCCACGGTCATCCCGGAACGATGCCACGCCGGCCACGCCGGCCGCCACGGCCGCTCGCCCGGACGTACGGCGGTGACGTGGTACGGCGGTGACGTGGTACGGCGGACGGGCGGCGGCCCGGCGCGGGGGTCCGCACCGGGCCGCCTGGTCGGCTGCTGCTCATGCCGTCTGGCGGCGGGTCTTGATGGCGGTGTCGATGAGGTCCCAGACCAGGACCACGGCCACGCCCAACGCGATGAAAGCGCCCAGGCTGTTCCGGTTGTCCGCCTCCGCCAGCCAGCTCAGGCGCTCGGCCAGGGCCGGGTTGAGCAGCCGGTCAGAGAGCGCCAACCACAGCACCGGCACCGTGAACGCCAGGTTGAGCAGCGCCTTGGTCCCGAACAGGGCCCAGTTCCAGCGCCCGATCCGGTACTTGACGATCTCGAAGATCGCGGTGGCGGCCAGTACCCCGATCAGGGCCGGCAGCCAGAACGACCACAGGGCCGGGTCGAGGATCGGAATGTTGTCGCCGTCGTTGCCGTGCACCCAGGACTGGTAGTGCTGGAACGGCAGGTAGCCGATGGTGAGCACCAGCATGGCCACCGACGCGATGGTGTCGACGAGGGAGACGTCCTTGTGCACGGGGACGTCGGGAAGTTGGTCGACGGTCCAGTCGGGCAGGCCGGTGCCGGGTTGGGCGCGTTCGATGAGGGCGAAGGTCAGGGTGAGCCAGAAGCCGATCTGCACGCCGACCTGGAGGGCGGTGACGATGCCGGTCCCGATGGCCCCGAAGCCCTTGCCCTCCGTGACCTGGACGACTGTCACCACCGTGCCGACGAGCGCCGGGATGAAGCTGAGCAGCAGCTTCAGCAGCCGCAGCCAGACCAGGTAGTACGTCGGGCCGATGAGCTGCAACCGGCGGTCGGCGTACTGCGCGGCCAGGAGGTCCGGGTTGCCCAGCTCGGTGAGCACCTCCCGCTCGGCGGTGGTGGGTTCCTGGCCGCCGCCGGTCCGGTCCTCGATCATGTCCTCGATCGAGGCGCGCAGCTCGCTGGCGATCTCGCCTCGGCGCGGGGTGGGAACCGAGCGCAGAGTGGCGGCGAGATAGCGGTCGGTCAGGGTGTTCATCGGTCCACTCCTTGGATCAGTCCGGTGATGGAGGTCTGTACGGCGGCGAGGTCGTCAAGGAGTCGGCCCAGCATCGACTCGCCCTCGTCGCTGGTCCGGTAGAACTTGCGCGGCCGGCTCTCCTCGGTGTTCCACTCGCTGGTCAGCAGGCCCTGGTCCTCCAGGCGGCGCAGCAGCGGGTAGAGCGTGTTGGCGTCGACCGGGAAGCCGTGGTCGGTGAGCCGTTGCAGCAGTGCGTAGCCGTAGTCCGGTCGGCGCAGCGCGACCAGGCTGGCTACCACGACGGTGCCTCGACGCAGCTCCTGTAGGTGCGTCCGTAGAACGTCCTCGCTAACCATGTGTCACACCATACTGTGTAGCACACACTGTTGTCCACAGCAATAACATCGTGTTTGCCGGTGCCCCTTCGAGTGGTCGGAGGGTGCGGGTGCGGTCGCTCGCCGTCGCGGTGCGGGCGAACGCGCCCGATGGCGGTCCCTCGGGTGTGAAGCTGTCATCGTGGCGGAGAAGCGCTGTCAGGCCGTGGTCGCGGCGCCGCCCGCCCGCCGCCGGCTCGGCAGGAGTCCGAGCGGATGCCGGTGACGGGCGGCCCGCGTCGGCCGCTGACCCGCATGGTCGAGGGGCCGCAGCGTGCGGACCTGCTGGAGCTGTTCTTCGACCTCGCCTTCATCGCCAGCCTGACCCTGACATCGCAGAAGATGGCCGCCGAGGGGACCTGGACCGGCATTGGCCAGGCGCTGCTCGCCCTGTCGACGCTGTGGGCGGTGTGGGTGACCACGACGTTGATCACTGATACGTACAGTCCGCGGAAGCGGCCAATTCCCTACCTGATCCTGGGCATTGCGTCATGCTGATGTCCGCCGCGCTGCCGACGGCGTTCCGTGACCACGGACTGATCTTCGGTGGGACCTGGGCCGCAATAAATCTGGGCCGGGGGCTGGTGCTCATCCGGTCGCTGCGCGGTCGGCAGGAGCAGGAGCGATCCCTCCGCGCCCTGGTCTGGAGCCTCGGCTCGGGGACCCTCTGGGTGGTCGGCGGCCTCGTGGACGACCCCGGGTGGCGGCTCGTCGTGTGGCTCGCCGCGCTGGCCGTGGACTACATCGCGTTCGGGTTCCGCTTCCCCATCCCCGGTCGGGCGCCCCTGCCGCGGTACCAGGTGGCGCCGGAGCACCTCGCCGAGCGGTACCAGCAGATCTACATCCTCACCCTGGGCGAACTCGTCCTGGTCAGCGTTCTCAGTCTGAGCCACGAGCCCTTCACCCCGGGTCGGATCGGCGCCTTCGGCACCGCGTTCCTGACGGCAGTGGTGCTCTGGTGGAGCTACGACCAGGGAGCGGGCGCGACCCTCCGCGCCGCCATCGAGGCGTCACCGCGCCGAGCCCGGCTGGTGCAGACCAATCCGTACGCCCACTGGTTGAAGGTAGCCGGCGTGGTGGGCACGGCCGCCGGCATCGAACGAATCATCGCGCAGCCGGGGGAGCGGCCCGGCGCCCCCATGACCGCGCTCATCCTGGGTGGCGCCGGGCTCTTCCTCTGCGGTCGGGCGGTGCTGGAACACGAGGTCTACGGGCGGGTGCCGCTGTCCCACGTCATCGGTGTCGTCGCGGCGATCGCCCTGGCGCCGTTGGCGGCGCACCTGCCCGGGCTGGCGCTGGGCGTCGCCGCAGCCCTGGTGCTGCTGGGGGTGGCGGCCGGCGAACTGTTCCGCGCGCGGCGCCGATCCGCCCCGGAGGCGGTGGCATCCTGACACTGGCCTCGACCGCGAACCGGCGCGCTAGCGGACCACCACCCTGATGATGTGCGCCCGTCCACCCGCGTACGGTCCGGCACCCGATCCGAGTCGGGCGCCCTACTCGAAGCGGGACGGGTCCCCGGCGCCCCGGCGCAGGATCTCCGGCTCCGGCCCGGACAGGTCGACCACGGTCGTCGGCTCCTTGCCGCAGTCGCCGGCGTCGAGGACCGCGTCGAGCTGGTGGTCGAGCCGCTCCTTGATCTCCCACCCCTGGGTCATCGGCTCGTCGTCGCCGGGCAGGGTCAGGGTGCTCGACACCAGCGGCTCGCCCAGCTCGGCCAGCAGCGCCTGGGTCACCGTGTGCCGGGGTACGCGGACACCCACGGTGCGCTTGCGGGGATGCAGCATCCGGCGGGGCACCTCACGGGTGGCCGGCAGGATGAAGGTGTAGCTGCCCGGGGTTGACGCCTTCACCAGGCGAAAGACCGAGTTGCTGATCTGGACGAACTGGCCGAGCTGCGCGAAGTCCCGGCAGACCAGCGTGAAGTGGTGCCGGTCGTCGAGATGGCGGATCTGGCGGATCCGGTCCAGCCCGTCCCGGTTGCCCAGCTGGATGCCGAGCGCGTAGCAGGAGTCCGTCGGGTAGGCGACCA
Organism: Micromonospora sp. NPDC005163; assembly: GCF_053599835.1. Classification (NCBI taxonomy): domain Bacteria; kingdom Bacillati; phylum Actinomycetota; class Actinomycetes; order Micromonosporales; family Micromonosporaceae; genus Micromonospora; species Micromonospora sp. NPDC005163. The sequence continues at coordinate 46,289 of NZ_JBSFYP010000011.1, read as the reverse complement.
GCCCGCCGCCGCGGATGAGGTCGGCGATCTGGCCGATGATCCGGGGCTGCGGGTTCTCCGGGTGCACGTCGTAGTACCTCGCCATCCTCCGAGACTAGCCGTGGGGGAGACGAGGGCCACCCTCGGCGCGGACGGTGGAGCCGCCGAGATCACCTCGGTAGGGTAGGTCCCGGTCGGCTCCGACCACCAAGATCCAAATCGCCGGGGGGCGCCACGCATGGCCGATTCGTTCGCGCATCTGCACGTGCACACCGAGTACTCGATGCTCGACGGGGCGGCCCGGCTCAAGGACCTGTTCGCCGAGGCCAACCGGCTCGGCATGTCGGCGGTGGCGATCACCGACCACGGCAACATGCACGGCGCGAACGACTTCTACAAGCAGGCGATGGCCGCTGGGATCACCCCGATCCTCGGCGTCGAGGCGTACGTGGCGCCCGAGTCGCGCTACCACAAGGCGCGGGTCAAGTGGGGTCGGCCGGAGCAGAAGAGCGACGACGTCTCCGGCAACGGCGCGATCACCCACAAGACGATGTGGGCGAAGAACGCGCAGGGCCTGAAGAACCTGTTCACCCTCAACTCGCGCGCGTCCATGGAGGGGCACTACATCAAGTGGCCGCGGATGGACATGGAGTTGATCGCCGAGCACGCCGAGGGGATCATGGCCACCACCGGCTGCCCGTCCGGCGCGGTGCAGACCCGGCTGCGGCTGGGCCAGTTCGACGAGGCCCTCAAGGTCGCCGCCAGCTACCAGGACATCTTCGGCAAGGACAACTACTTCGTCGAGATCATGGACCACGGCCTCTCCATCGAGAGTCGGGTCCGTGAGGGGCTCACCGAGATCGCCCGCAAGTTGAACATCCCGCCGGTGGTCACCAACGACTCGCACTACACGGTCGAGGAGCAGGCCACCGCGCACGACGTGCTGCTCTGCGTGCAGACGGCCAGCAACATCGACGACCCGAACCGGTTCCGCCTCGAGGGCGGTGGCTACTTCATCAAGAGCGCCGACCAGATGCGCGCGGTCGACTCCTCCGAGCTGTGGCAGCAGGGCTGCCGCAACACCCTGCTGGTCGCCGAGAAGGTCGACCCGACCGGGATGTTCGAGTTCCACAACCTGATGCCGCGCTTCCCGGTCCCGGAGGGGGAGACCGAGGAGACCTGGTTCCGCAAGGAGACCTTCGCCGGGCTGGCCCGCCGCTACCCGAACGGCATCCCCGAGGGGCACGTCGTCCAGGCCGAGTACGAGCTGGGCGTCATCAACCAGATGGGCTTCCCGTCGTACTTCCTCGTGGTCGCCGACTTCATCCAGTGGGCGAAGAACCAGGGCATCGCGGTGGGTCCGGGCCGAGGTTCGGCCGCCGGCTCCCTCGTCGCGTACGCGCTGGGCATCACCGACCTGGACCCGATCCAGCACGGCCTGATCTTCGAGCGGTTCCTCAACCCCGAGCGCGTCTCGATGCCCGATGTCGACATCGACTTCGACGAGCGTCGGCGCGGCGAGGTGATCAAGTACGTCACCGACAAGTGGGGTGAGGACAAGGTCGCCCAGATCGCGACCTTCGGCACGATCAAGGCGAAGGCCGCGATCAAGGACTCAGCCCGGGTGCTCGGTTTCCCGTACGCGGTCGGCGACCGGATCACCAAGGCGATGCCGCCGGCCGTGATGGGCAAGGACATCCCGCTCACCGGCATCTTCGACGCGAAGCACCCCCGCTACGCCGAGGCCGGCGAGATCCGCGGCCTGTACGACTCGGACCCGGACGTCCGCAAGGTGATCGACACGGCCAAGGGCATCGAGGGGCTGATCCGGCAGACCGGCGTGCACGCCGCCGGCGTCATCATGTCCGCCGAGCCGATCATCGAGCACATCCCGTTGATGCGCCGCGACGCCGACGGGGCGATCATCACGCAGTTCGACTACCCGACGTGCGAGTCCCTCGGGCTGCTGAAGATGGACTTCCTCGGCCTGCGCAACCTGACGATCATCGACGACGCGGTCAAGAACATCGAGCTCAACCACGGCACGAAGCTCGACCTGCTGGGCCTGCCGCTGGACGACCCGGCCGCCTACGAGCTGCTGGGCCGCGGTGACACCCTCGGCGTGTTCCAGCTCGACGGTGGCCCGATGCGCTCGCTGCTGCGGTTGATGAAGCCGGACAACTTCGAGGACATCTCCGCCGTTCTGGCGCTGTACCGGCCCGGCCCGATGGGCGTCGACTCGCACACCAACTACGCGCTGCGCAAGAACGGCCTCCAGGAGATCACGCCGATCCACCCGGAGCTGGAGGAGCCGCTGCGGGAGATCCTGGCACCCACCCACGGCCTGATCGTCTATCAGGAGCAGGTGCAGCGCGCGGCGCAGATCCTCGCCGGCTACACCCTCGGTCAGGCGGACCTGCTGCGCCGGGCGATGGGCAAGAAGAAGAAGGAGATCCTCGACAAGGAGTTCATCCCGTTCCGGGACGGCTGCCGCGAGCGCGGCTACTCCGACGAGGCTATCCAGGCGGTCTGGGACGTCCTGGTGCCGTTCGCCGGGTACGCCTTCAACAAGGCGCACTCCGCCGCGTACGGCCTGGTCTCCTACTGGACCGCGTACCTCAAGGCGCACTACCCCGCCGAGTACATGGCGGGGCTGCTCACCTCGGTTGGTGACGACAAGGACAAGATGGCCCTCTATCTGTCCGAGTGTCGCCGGATGCGTATCCAGGTGCTGCCACCGGACGTGAACACGTCGGCCGGGCCGTTCACCCCGGTCGGCACGGACATCCGCTTCGGCCTGGCCGCGGTGCGCAACGTCGGCGCGAACGTGGTCGCCTCGATCATGCGCTGCCGGCAGGAGAAGGGCGACTACACCGACTTCTACGACTTCCTGTCCAAGGTGGACGCGGTGGTCTGCAACAAGAAGACGATCGAATCGCTGATCAAGGCGGGTGCCTTCGACTCGATGGAGCACCCGCGCAAGGGCCTGCTCGCGGTGCACGCGGACGCCATCGACGCGTACGCCGACGTCAAGCGCAAGGAGGCGGTCGGCCAGTACGACCTCTTCGGCGCGGGCTTCGGTGACGCCGACACCGGCAGCACGACGGTGATGCCGACCATCGGCGACAGCGAGTGGGACAAGCGCGACAAGCTGGCCTTCGAGCGCGAGATGCTCGGCCTGTACGTCTCGGACCATCCGCTGTTCGGCCTGGAGCACATCCTCGGCGCGGCGGCCGACACCACCATCGCCTCCCTCGCCGAGGACGGCGCGGTGCCGGACGGCGCGGTGGTCACCCTCGCCGGCATCCTCTCCGGGGTGCAGCGCCGGGTCACCAAGCAGGGCCGGGCCTGGGCCTCGGCCACCCTGGAGGACCTGGCCGGTGGGGTGGAGACGCTGTTCTTCCCCAACACCTACGAGGTGATCGGGCAGTACATCGCCGAGGACGCGATCGTGGTGGTCAAGGGGCGGGTGGACCGCCGCGACGACACCCCACGGATCATGGCGATGGACATGTCCATGCCGGACGTCAGCACCAGCGCCACCAACAAGCCGGTCACCCTCACCATCCCGGTGCACCGGTGCACGCCGCCGCTGGTGGAGCGACTCAAGGAGACCCTGGTGCTGCATCCCGGCGACACCGAGGTGCACGTCAAGCTGCTCAACGGCGGCCGCACCACCACCCTGCGGCTGGGTCCGTTCCGGGTGGCGGCGACGACCGCGCTGATGGGGGACCTGAAGAGCGTCCTGGGCCCGGCCAACGTGAGCTGACCGGGCCCCGGGACGCCGCCGGGCTCAGCCCCGGTCGGGGGCTGCGATCTCCCGCAGCTGGCCGTCGGCCAGCCGCAGCCAGCGCTGCACGCCGATCTCGGCGAGGAACCGCTCGTCGTGGCTGACCACCACGAACGCGCCCTGGTACGCGCTCAACGCGCTCTCCAGTTGGGCGACGCTGACCAGGTCCAGGTTGTTGGTCGGCTCGTCGAGCAGCAGCAGTTGCGGCGCCGGTTCGGCGCAGAGCACGCAGGCGAGGGTGGCGCGCAGCCGCTCGCCGCCGGAGAGCACCCCGACGGGCAGGTTCACCCGGGCGCCCCGGAACAGGAACCGGGCGAGCAGGTTCATCCGCTTGGCGTCCGGCAGGTTCGGCGCGTACGCGGCGAAGTTCTCCGCCACCGTGCGGTCGAGGTCCAGCAGGTCCAGCCGCTGCGACAGGTACGCGATCCGCCCGTCGGCCCATTTGATCTCGCCGCCGGCCGGTTCGAGGTCACCGTTGACGAGGCGTAGCAGGGTCGACTTGCCGACGCCGTTGGCACCGGTGAGCGCGATCCGCTCCGGCCCCCGGATCACCAGATCGGCGCCGTCGCCACCGAACAGCTCCCGGTCGTCGAAGCGGGCCCGCATCCCCTGACCGGAGAAGACCGTGCGCCCGCCCGGGACGCTGGTGTCCGGCAGGTCGACGGTGATCCGGTCCTCCTCGCGTACCGCCCGCCCAGCCTCGTCGAGTCGGGCCTTGGCCTGACCGAGCCGCGCGGAGTGCGTCTCCTGTGCCTTGCCCGCCGACTCCTGCGCACTGCGCTTGAGCCCGCCGGCCACGATCCGGGCCAGGCCGGCGTTCTTCAGGTTCTTGGAGGCGTTGCTGGCCCGCCGGTCGGCCCGCTCCCGGGCCTGCTGCATCTCCCGCTTCTCCCGCTTGACCTCCTGCTCGGCGTTGCGCAGGTTACTCTCGGCCACCTCCCGGGCGGCCTGCACCGCCTCGGTGTACGCGGTGAAGTTGCCCCCGTACCAGCGGATCTCACCGCGGTCCAGCTCAGCGATGCGGTCCATCCGGTCCAGCAGTTCCCGGTCGTGGCTGACCAGCAGCAGGCAGCCGGCCCAGTCGGAGAGGACGTCGTAGAGCTTGTGCCGGGCCTCCAGGTCCAGGTTGTTGGTCGGCTCGTCGAGCAGCAGCACGTCCGGGCGTCGCAGCAGCTGCGCCGCCAGGCCGAGGGAGACCACCTGGCCGCCGCTGAGGGTGTGCAACCGCCGGTCGAGCTCCAGGTCACCGAGGCCGAGCCGGTCCAGCTCGGCGCGGGTGCGCTCCTCGATGTCCCAGTCGTCGCCGATCGTGGCGAAGTGTTTCTCGCTGGCGTCGCCGGCCTCGATGGCGTGCAGCGCCGCGATCCGCTCGGCGACGCCGAGCACCTGGGCCACGGTCAGGTCGCCGGCCAGCGGCAGCGTCTGCGGGAGGTAACCGAGCACCCCGTCGACGGTGACGCTGCCGTCGCTGGGCCGCAGCTCCCCGGCGATCAGCCGCAGCAGCGTGCTCTTGCCGGCGCCGTTGGGCGCGACCAGGCCGGTGCGACCGCCCGGCACGGTGAAGGACAACTCCGAGAAGACCGGGGTGTCGTCCGGCCAGGAGAAGGACAGATTCGAGCAGACAATGAACGCATCAGACATGCGAGTGACCTCAAAGGGTGGGGTGGGCGCGCCAGAGCCGCCCGACGACAAACGGGGACCGGTGGAACGACGACATGGCCACGGCAGCCGCGCACACGCGCGCCGAACCGATGGCCGAACACATCCGGTCTCACCCGGAGATGTCGTCGTCACCCGCCATGTCTGGTCTCCCTGGTCGTTCGTTGACACCCAACTCCGCCGATTCTAACAACGGATCAGACCTGCTCGTCTGAGGACGCCATGTATAGGCTGAGCTATAGTTTTCCTATGTCTCATGAGCCGCCACGTCGTTGGGCGATCAGGACGACAACGGACGTCCGCGACTGGTTGCGATCCCTGCGCCAAACGGACCCCGCGACCTACCGGTCGGTCAACGTGGCGATCGACATGCTTGCGGAGACCGGTCCGGGCCTGGGGCGGCCCCTGGTCGACACCCTCAGAGGTTCGAGCATCAGCAACCTCAAGGAACTCCGGCCGAGATCTGGAAGGGACGTCGCCGTTCGGGTGCTGTTCGTCTTCGATCCCTGGTCCCAGGCAGTGCTGTTGGTTGCTGGCAACAAGGCAGGAGATTGGAATCGATGGTACGAGAAAGCGGTTCCGGTCGCTGAGATTGCGTACGAGGGCTGGCTTGCCTTTGAGAGGAAGCGGAGGGAGGGCTGATGAGCGAATTCCATGACTGGGACGACATCCGAGCTGAGCTGCACGACGGGGACGATGAAGCGCTCGATGCGGAGCGTGCCCGCACCGAAGCGTGGATCAGTGCATTCCATCTTGCTGAGGAGCGGAAGCGGCTGGGTCTGACCCAGCGGCAGGTGGCCGAGCTGATGGGCGTCACGCCTGGTCGAGTCAGCCAGATCGAGAACGGCGACCTGGAGGCCAACGAGGTTGCGACGCTGAGTCGGTACGCGCGAGCGCTCGGGGCCCGGATGCGGATCATCTTCGACTACGGCGACGACCTGCGTCAGATCGCCTGACCCTGATCCGGTTGCTAGGAAACGTCGAAGAGACGAAGGCCGTCGTGATCGGCGAAGTCGGCGTAATCCTTGCCGTGGAACGTCGCCAACGGTGGCCGGTCGACCAGACAGCACGCCGCACGTCGCGGCCGGTTGTCACGGTGGCGCAATTGGTTTGTCGGCCGGGGCTCACCTTGGCCGGTACTCGACCTCGGGGCGGCCGGGGGTGCCGTAGCGGGGGTGGCGCGCGGCCCGGTCGACGGTGACCAGGTACTCCAGGTAGCGGCGGGCGGTCACCCGGGAGATGCCGGTCAGCGCGCTCACCTCGGTCGCGGACAGCCCCACCTCCGCGCGCGTCGGGTCGGTGAGGGCGGCGCGTACCCGCTTGAGGGTCTGCGCGTCCAACCCCTTGGGCAGGCTGTGCCCGGTCGTGCCGCGCAGGGTGGCGAACATCTGGTCCACCTCGTGCTGGGCGGCCACCTCCCCGTCGGCGAGCGCCTGGGCGCGGTAGTCGGCGTAGCGCTCCAGCTTGTCGCGGAAGGCGGCGAAGGTGAACGGCTTGAGCAGGTAGTGGGTCACGCCGAGGGAGACCGCGGTGCGTACCACCGCCAGGTCCCGCGCCGAGGTCACCGCGAGAATGTCGACGCTGCTGCCGGCCGCGCGTAGCGCCCGGCAGACGTCCAGGCCGTGCAGGTCAGGCAGCCGGAAATCGAGGAGTACGAGGTCCACGTCGCCGCCGTCGTTGGCGCGCAGCGCCGCCATGGCCGCCCGCGCGGTGTGCGCCACCCCGACCACGACGAAGCCGGGAACCCGTTCGGTGTACGCCGTGTGGGCCGCCGCCAGCAGCGGCTCGTCCTCGACGACGAGCACCCGGATGTCGGTCATCGGCGTACCCCGACGATCGGCAGCCGGACGGTGAACAGGCTGCCGCCGTCGTCCGAGCGGCCCACCTCGGAACGACCACCGTGCCGGTGGATCACCTGACCGATCAGGGCCAGGCCGAGGCCACGGCCGGTGCTCTTGGTGGACCAGCCGCGCCGGAACGCGTCCGCCACCCGATCTGGCGCCAGCCCGGGGCCGCTGTCGGCGACCCGTACCACCAGTTCGTCGTCGACCGCGCCGACGAAGACCCGCACCCGGCGGGGCGCCGGCGTACCGGCCACCGCTTCGAGGGCGTTGTCGAGAAGGTTGCCGACCACGGTGAGCAGGTCGTTGGTCGGCAGCGGGCTGTCGTCGAGCCGGCAGTCCGGTTCGATCACCAGGTCCACCCCGCGCTCGCTGGCCTGCGCCGACTTGCCGAGCAGCAGCGCGGCCAGCGCCGGCTCGGTCACCGCGCCGACCACCCGGTCGGTCAGCTGCTGAGCGAGGGCCAGGTCCCGGGTGCCGAGCCGCACCGCCTCGTCGGGGCGGCCCAGCTCCACGAGGGTCAGCACGGTGTGCAGCCGGTTGGCCGACTCGTGGGTCTGCGCCTGCAACGCCTCGGTGAGCGCACGTACCGAGTCCAGTTCGCTGGCCAGGGTCCGCAGCTCGGTCTGGTCGCGCAGGGTCAGCACCGTGCCGAGCACGGCGCCCTCGAACCGGGTGATCCGCTGGTTGGCCACCAGCACCCGGTCACCGGCCAGGACCGGCTCGTCGAGGGCGTCCCGCCCGGAGCCGAGCAGCTCGGCCACCGCCGGCGGCAGGTCGATCCCGGCCACCGGCTGGTCGATCACCGCCGCGTCCGCGTCGAGCCCCAGCAGCCGGCGGCCCTCGTCGTTGACGAGTGCCACCCGGCGGTCGGTGGTCAGCACGACGAGACCCTCGCGCACCGAGTGCAGGACCGCGTCGTAGTACTCGTACATCCGGGTCATCTGGGCCGGCCCCAGGCCGTGCGTCTGGCGGCGCAGTCGGCGGCTGAGCAGCCAGGAGCCGGTCGCGGCGAGGGCGAGCGCCGGCGCGGCGACGCCCAGCAGCACCGGCAACTGTCCGAGGAGCTTGCGGTTGATCGCCGAGGTGGTGATGCCCACCGAGACCAGGCCGACGATCCGGCGCTGGTCGTCGTACACCGGAACCACCGCGCGCACCGACTCGCCGAGCGTGCCGACGTTGGTGACGGTGAACGGTTGGCCGGCCAGCGCCGGCGCGATCTCCCCGACGAACGGCTGGCCGATCAGCTCCCGGGTCGGGTGCGAGAAGCGGGTGCGGTCCGGGGCCATCACCACCACGAAGTCGGTGCCCGTCGCCAGTCGGGTCGACTCGGCGTACGGCTGGAGGGTGCTGGCCGGGTCGGCGGTCGCGAGGGCCGCGCGGACGTCGGGGGAGCGGGCCACGGTCTGCGCCACCGCGAGCACCTCCTCCTGTGCCGCCTGCTGGGCGTCGCTTCGGGCCAACCAGACGGCGCCCGCCGCGCCGGCGAGCACGAGCAGCGTCACCACCACCGCCTGGAGGGCGAACAGCTGCCCCGCGATGCTCCACTGGCGCTGGGCCACCTCCACCACCTCCTCGTTGCGCCGGTGCCGTTGCTGCTTCCGCGGTGAACAGAATGACCGCAAGGCTGTCAACGGGTGAGACGCGCTTCACATTGTCGACATGGACTCCACCGCAACCACCACCACACCGGCGCCGCCGGTCCGTCGGGACCGTACCCGTTACCTCTACCTGGCCGTCATCGTCGCCGTGCTGGCCGGCATCGTGGTCGGCCTGGTCGCCCCTGATTTCGGCAAGGAACTCAAGCCGATCGGCACCGGCTTCGTCAACCTGATCAAGATGATGATCAGCCCGGTCATCTTCTGCACCATCGTGCTGGGCGTCGGCTCCGTCCGGCAGGCCGCGAAGGTCGGCAAGGTCGGCGGACTCGCCCTCGGCTACTTCCTGACCATGTCGACCGTCGCGCTCGCCATCGGCCTGGTGGTCGGCAACCTCATCCACCCCGGCTCCGGCCTGGACCTGGGTCAGGACCTCGCCGGCGCGGGCAAGGCCGCCGCGGGCGACGAGGCCGGGGGTACGGCGGACTTCCTGCTCGGGGTCATCCCGACCACGCTGCTCTCCGCGCTCACCGAAGGGGAGGTGCTCCAGACGCTGCTGGTCGCTCTGCTCGTCGGCTTCGCCGTACAGGCGATGGGCCGGCGCGGTGAGCCGGTGCTGAGCGCCATTGGCGTCATCCAGCGGGTGGTCTTCAAGGTGCTCGCCATGATCATGTGGCTGGCGCCGATCGGCGCGTTTGGTGCCATGGCCGCCGTGGTCGGCGCGACCGGCGTGGACGCGCTCAAGAGCCTCGCGCAGATCATGGTCGGCTTCTACGCGACCTGCCTGATTTTCGTGCTGGTCGTCCTCGGCGCGCTGCTGTGGTTCGTGGCCCGGATCTCGATCTTCTCGCTGCTGCGGTACCTCGGCCGGGAGTTCCTGCTGATCCTGTCGACCTCGTCGTCGGAGTCGGCGCTGCCGCGGCTGATCGCCAAGATGGAGCACTTCGGGGTGAGCAAGCCGGTCGTGGGCATCACGGTGCCGACCGGGTACTCGTTCAACCTGGACGGCACGGCGATCTACCTGACCATGGCGTCACTGTTCATCGCCGACGCCATGGGCAAGCCGCTGTCGATCGGTGAGCAGATCTCGCTGCTGCTGTTCATGATCATCGCTTCCAAGGGAGCGGCGGGGGTCACCGGCGCCGGGCTGGCGACGCTGGCCGGTGGGCTTCAGTCGCACCGGCCCGACCTGGTGGACGGGGTCGGTTTGATCGTGGGCATCGACCGGTTCATGTCGGAGGCACGGGCGTTGACGAACTTCGCCGGCAACGCGGTCGCGACCGTGCTGGTGGGGACGTGGACCGGGGAATTTGATCGGGATCGGGCGGTTGAGGTGCTGCGCGGCGACGACCCGTTCGACGAGGCGACAATGCTCGACGAGCACGACAACGAGGACGAGTCGGCGTCGCGGCGGCCCGCCGACGAGCCGGCCGCGCCAGTCGGGGCGTCGGTCTGACCTCGTTGAAGAGACACCCCGGGGTCCCGCCTGCTCAACGGCAGCGGGACCCCGGGTTCACAACAGATGTGGGCACCGATCGAGGCGGGCGGAGTGAGTCGATACTGAGCCGATGACGGACGAGCAGCCGACGGAGCTGACCCGGTGGACCATTCACGGTGAGCGAAGCGTCGACGATACCCGGCGAGCGCGGCTGAGCATCGCCGACGTGGAGTTGCCTGACGGCGGACGGTTCGAGCAGTACGTGATTCGAGCACCCCGGTCGGCCATGGTCGCGGTCCTCGACGATCGCGAGCGCCTGCTGCTCATGCGGCGGCACCGGTTCGTGTTCGACCGATGGGTGTGGGAGTTGCCCGGCGGCTACGTCGATAGTGACGAGCAGCCCGATGTGTGCGCCGTACGCGAGGTGGAGGAGGAGACCGGGTGGCGTCCGCACCAGGTCGAGCCGCTCCTGTCGTTCCAACCATGGGTGGGCACCGCGGACGCCGAGAACCTCCTCTTCCTCTCCCGGGCGGCGGAGCACACGGATGGTCCGGTCGACGTGAACGAGGCCGAGCGGGTCGCCTGGATCCCGCTGGCCGAGGCGCGGGAGCTCGTGGCACAAGGCGAGATCGTCGGGGCCGGGACGGTGATCGCAGTACTGGAGTTGGTTGCCCGACAGGCGCGTGGGGAGTTGTAGGCGTCAGCGCCGGGTGCCGAGGACCGCGTCGACCCGCCGGATGAATTGTTGAACGGTGGGTCGTCGGCGGTAGGGCACGAGTTCAGCTTGCAGGTCGCGTACGTAGCGGGCGGCCCTGGCCGATTGGAGCCGTGTGGTCAGAGTCAATGCTTCCGCCCCGACGAGGCAAGCCCGCTCCGGTTCCCCTGGCTGCGCCTGCGCCGTGGCGAGAAGGGCGAGGTTGAAGGCCTTGCCGCGGACGTACTGCTCGTCCATCCGAAGAGACCGGCCGCCCCGCCGAGAGTTCACACCGAAGCGGTCACTCCATCACGGCTGAGTGGTTGCGGTAGACGAGACACGTTCCACCGGGGAAAGACTCCACAGCAGGAGCTGGAACGGGTCCTCGCCGCAGGTGAGCCATGTGCCGTCGCCGAGCGCCATCGGGCTCTCTGAAATGGGCATCGAGTACTCGACCCGACCGAGCACGTCACCCTGCGACGCGTCGACGAGCCAATGCTGCGGGCGACCGTACTCCTCATCGTTCTCGTCGGCGCTCGCGATCACCGTGCGCTCGTCGACGAAGCCGCACTGGTAGTCCCAGTAGGGCTCCTCCGCCGTGTCCGACGGTGGTTGCGGGTGGGCCTGAAGCTGGTCGGCGGCAACCTCGTGCAGCACCGCACCGTCGGGAAGCCGATGGACCGCCAGGTCTCCCTGATGGTGGGCGACCGTGAGCAACAGTCTCCCGGACGGGCTGACGTCGATGAGGGAACGGTCGTCATCCCCGATCGAGGTGACGGTGAGTTGGACGCCGTCCCACCGGCCCCACCGCAGCGGGACACCGTCCTGGCCTTCGCCGATGCTGATGCCCATCTGGCCGGGGTCGGGGTGGGGAACGTGGTGGGAGCCGGCGGCTGCGGTGTCGGTCGAGGCCCGTCCCAGGATGCGACCGTCGGTGGCGTCGATCACGAGCCACTCCTCGTCGTACTCCGCCTCCGCGTCGTCGGGCAGAGGGGTGCGTACGTGCGCCCAAGCCGTCGAGCCGTCCGCGCTGATCGCGCACGAGCCCCGATCGGGATAGCGGTGCTCGTCGGTGCCCGCGTACTCCTCGTAGGACTCGTGGAGCGACGAGCAGGGGGAGCCCCAGCACGCGTGCCGCACACTCCAGCGCAGCGTGCCGGTCTGGTCGACCGCGTGCAGAGCGTGCTGGCCGCTGAAGACCGCCAGGTCGAGGGTAGGGCTCACCGCATCGACCCCGCCCGCCCCACGCGGCCATGGCGCCGGGAACCGCGCGGCGGGAGTGTCGTCGCCGCTGAGGAGCCGGTCGAGGTCGTATGCCAACAGCTCGTCGTGCCGGCGGATCACGACGAGCCGGCGATGCGGCCACCGCTGGACGGCGGGAGTGTCGGCGGTGCTGGCCATATCGGGTACGCGAGGGGCGTTCGACGGCATCCGGAAGGACGTTACGAGGTGAGGGGTGAAGCGCACCGGAACATCCTGCCAGGATGCGCCGCCCACCACGGCTCCGGAGCGTCGTGGTCATCGGTCAGCTGCTTTCAGACGGCCTGGGGCTACGGCGTGTTGGTTTCGTCGCAGGGACGGCCGATGCCGAGGTTGACTCGGTCCTGCCGCCCGTCCGACCGGACGATGAGCGGTAGGCAGGTGGCTCGTGCAACCCACGTGCCGCCGACGAAGGCCATCCACTGAGGTTGTCCCTCCGTGGGCGCGCAGGCGTGCACCCGGGCGGTCGCCGCGGGCGTTCCCGAAGCGCCCCATCCGATCCGGGCGTCGTCTTCCCATCCGGGCGCCACCTGAAGGTCAACGACAGTTCCGGCGCGTACGACCAATCCCCATTTGGCAAATAGCCGAGCTGCTGGATCGGCCTCGCCCGATTCCTCCGCGGGCAGCACCGTGCGGCCCGGCACCGCCGCATTCTCGCCCACGAGCCGATAACCCTCCGGTGGCGTGGGCATCGCCGCTGCCGATGTCGTGCACGGCGTCTCACCACTGCTTCCGGCCGTTGCCGTGGCCGCGCCATCGACAGACGGTGTGGCAGGGCGGCTGGAGTCGCTCGGGGGCGTGCAGGCAGTCAGCGTCACCATCAGGAACGTGAGGCCCCAGAGCAGGTTCGGCCTGGTCCAGATGCCCTGCATGGGCCCCGGTCCGGCCGGAGGCCGTGCCGTACGGGTCTCGACGGGATTCGAGTTCATTCGATATTCATATCAGATCGCCGATATACGCATTGGTAACATCGCGTTGGGCGACAGTGGGCGTGCATAGTGGAGTTGTGTCGGAATGGTCCAGTGGAGGCCGCCGAAAGCCGCGTGTGACATATCCAACTGTCGCTTTCCACCTGTCGGGAAGAATTGGGCACGTAATGATCGCCAGGCACCTTCCTGTCGTGCCCGACACCCCTCGACAGTTGATTGCCAATCGCTACCGGCTGGTACGTCCGCTCGGACAGGGCGGAATGGGCCGTGTGTGGCAGGCCCGTGACGAGATGCTCCAGCGGGACGTGGCCATCAAGGAGTTGGTGGCACCGCCCGGTCTGCGTGACGACGAGCGTCGGGAGATGCGCGAACGGTCCATGCGCGAGGCTCGGGCCGTCGCCCGCCTGGGTCATGTCAACGTGGTACGCGTCTTCGACGTGCTGCACTCCGGCGACGACCCCTGGATCGTGATGGAGCTCGTCCCGTCCCGTTCCCTGCACGAGGTGCTCGAATCAGAGGGTCCGATGCCGGTGGCCCGCGCCGCGCGGATCGGGCTGGGTGTGCTGGGCGCGCTGCGGGCGGCACACCAGGCCGGCGTGCTGCACCGCGACGTCAAGCCGGCCAATGTGCTGCTCGCCGACGACGGCAGGGTGGTGCTGACCGACTTCGGTCTGGCCACCCTCCCCGGCGACCCGCGCATGACGCAGACCGGCATGGTGCTCGGCTCGCCCGCGTACCTCGCACCGGAGCGGGCCACCGACGGCGACGTCGGCCCCGCCGCCAACCTCTGGTCACTCGGCGCCACCCTCTACGCGGCGGTGGAGGGACGTACCCCCTATCAACGCTCGTCCCCGATCGCCACGCTCGCCGCCCTCGCCACCGAGGCGCCACCACCGCCGCAGCGAGCCGGGCTGCTGAACCCGCTCCTCGAAGGACTGCTGCGGCGGGAGCCGGCTCAGCGGATCAGCGCCGAGGAGGCGGATCGCCTACTGCGCCGCGCCGTCGACCCGGATGTGCCGGCCGCCCGGATCAACACCGGCGACGATTCTCGTCCGCAGATCGTGCCCGAGTTCGTCACCGTCGGGTCCGGTCCGCCAGCGTCACCGGCCGTCCCCGACGCGCCTGTTCCAACGCCGGTCCGCAGGCGTCGGGGTCGGCTGATCGGGTCACTCGCCGCTGCCCTGCTGCTCGTGTCGTTGGTGAGTGCGGCGTTGGTGAACCGCGGAATGTCCGGCGGAGCGGGCGACCGCCAGGTGGCGATGCCGACCGCGAACCCGTCGCCCATCGCCGAGACGCCGGTGTCCAGGGTGCTGCCACCGCCGCCCGCCGGCTGGCACTACCACCGCGACGATCCGCGCTTCCTCGTACCGGTGCCGGACGGCTGGCAGCCGCGGCGAAACGGTGAGCGGGCCGAATTCCGCGAGCCGGACGGCAGCCGCGTGCTCGTCGTCGACGAACTCCGCCGCGTCCCGGCGGACCTGGCCGCCGAGCTACGGGCGCGGGAGAAGGCGGAACGCAAGCGGTACGCCAAGTACCGGCAGGTCCGGCTCGCCGCGCTGCGCTACCAGGCACGGGCGGCGCAATGGGAGTGGACGTACACCGCCGAGGACGGTACGCCGATGCGCGCGGTGAGCCGCGCCTTCGTCGGTCACAACGGCCACGCGTACACGATCGGCTGGACCACCTCGGCGGCCGAGTGGTCGGCCAGCGCGGGTGTCTTCGCGCTGATCACGGATGGTTTCCAGGGCCTGCCCGTCACGGGCGGCTCGCCGTCGAGATCGGCCGGCCCACCGCCGTCCGGGGACGCAGGGCAGTCGTCGCCGCGGCCGGGCAGCGGCGCGACGACCGGCCCGGGGAATCCGGCGCAGCAGCCGTCGGCACCGCCAGCGCCCCCGTCGCCGACGCCGACCAACACGCCCACCGGGAAGCAGATCGTCGGCTTCGCCAGTGACCGCTGCATCGACATCCCGGACGGCAACGCCACCGCCGGTGCTCGACTCCAGATCTGGGACTGCCGCCGGACCGCCAAGCAGCTGTGGACCTTCCCGGCGGACGGCACGGTCCGCTCGATGGGCAAGTGCCTGGACGTCGCCGGCCACTCCACCGAGAACGGGGCCGCTGTCCAGCTGGCCGACTGCACCGGCGCGGGGTCCCAGAAGTTCACCCTGAACAAGGCCCACGACCTGGTGAACACCAGGGCGGACAGATGCGTCGACGTGCTCGACCAGAACCCCGACAACGGCGCCCGCCTGCAGCTCTGGCAGTGCAACGGGCAGGCGAACCAGAAGTGGCGGGCCAGCTGAGCGCTGACGCGGGCTATTCGGCGCGAAACCCGCCGCCACCGGGAGGCTCCATGGAAAATGGTGGGCCGGGGAGGGCGCTGCGACGAACCCGGGGGAGCCGGCGTGCTCGGAACCAGCCTCCTGGGCCGGCTTCGCAGCCGTGACCCGGGGGATGCCGTCCTGCGGCGCGCGGCACGCCTGACCCTCGTCGCGTCCGTCGTCTTCTACGCCTGCCGCTACGGCGCGGGCAGCCCGATGCTCGCCACGTACGGTCTGTTCGGCGTGGTCGCCGCCGGGTCGTTCGCGCAGCTGCCCGGTCCGGCGCCCCAGCGGGCGCGGATCCTCGTCACGTCACTGCCGGCGGTCTGGGCCCTGATCGCCGCGGGCACCCTGCTGGCGTGGAGCACCTGGGCGGCCGCCGGCGGAATGCTGGTCATCGGGTTCGTCGTGGCGTTCGCCGGGGTCGGCAACCCGCGCCTGGTCGGGCTGGCCAGCGCGTTCCAGCTCTTCTACATCCTGGCGTCCTTCCCGCCGTACCAGCCGGACACCCTGCCGGAGCGGCTGGCGGGGGTCACGCTCGCCGTCGTGCTGCTCGCGGTGGCCGAGGTGTTCCTCTGGCCCGATCCGGTGCCGGTCACCTACCGGCAGCGTCTCGTCGAGGCCACTGGTGGCGTCGCGGCGTTCCTGGAGGCCACCGCCGCCCTGTTGACCGATCCGCGGGGCGGTCACGGCGGTCGGGACACACGGCGCGAGCGGGCGTACGACGCGGTGGCCGGCCTCGCGTTGGGCCGCAATCCCCCGGAGTGGGCACCCACCGCGGCGGGCGCTCGGGACCGGGCGTTGCGAATCTGCGCGGCGGCGTTGCGGGAGGTGCTCGCCGAGGCGGACCGGTTGGCGGCGGACGCGCCGCCGGAGCCGATCCCGGACCTAGCCGCGGCGCGGCTGCTGAGCTCGTGTGCCGAGACGACCCGTGCCGCTGGCGGGAGCCTGGCGCCGGGTGCACCGCCGGTCGACCTCGGCGACCTGGACGCCGCGATCGGGCGGGCCGAGAGGGCGTACCCCGTTGGAGAGGGCGACGACCGCCACGCGCCGGACGTGCCCCGGTTGTGCCGGGACGCGACGGCGCTGGCCCTCGCCGACCAGGTACGGGTTCTCGCCGTCGGTGCCCGGGTGGCCAACGGGTCACGGCTCGAGGGCGAGGAGGTCTCGGGGCAGTTCGAGTACGCGCGGCATGGCCCGTGGACGCTGTACTGGCGACAGTTCCGCCTCCACCTGGCGCCCCGATCCGACTACCTGCACAGCTCGCTGCGGCTGGCCGTGGCGCTGGCCGTCGCGCGGGTGGCCGCCGGGGTGTTGTCGCTCACCCACGGCTTCTGGGTGCTCCTGGCGACCCTCACCGTCCTGCGCACCTCGGCGGCGGACACCCGCACGGCGCTGCGGCCCGCCGTGCTCGGCACGATCGCCGGGGTCGTCGTCAGCGGCGGGCTCCTGCTCCTCGTCCAGGAGCCCATCGTGTACGCCATCGCGTTGCCGTTCACCCTGATGCTGGCCTTCGGCGTGGGCCGCCTGCTGGGGCCGGTCTGGCAGCAGGCCCTGTTCACCGTGCTGCTGACGTTCGTCTTCGCCCAGCTCGCCCCCGAAGGATGGCGACTCGCCGCGGCCCGCCTGGTCGACGTCGTGCTCGGCGCCGTGATCGGCGTGGTCGCCGGCATCGCCATGTGGCCGCGCGGCGCGAGCCGCGACCTGCGGCGCAACGCCGCCCGCTACCTGGAGGCCAGCGCGGACGCGGTCGACCAGACCATCCGGGCGGTGCTCGGCGGCCCTCGGCCCGACCAGGCTTTCGAACGGGTCCGCAGGAGCATGGTCCTCGTCGACTCGTCCTACTGCCAGTACCACACGGAGCGGCCCGAGCCGCCGAGCCGGCGCGTGGACTGGGACGCCGTCCTGGCCGCTGGGCACCGCGCGGTGCCCGCCGCCGAGTCGTTGCTGCGGCGCAACCCACCCGGCTGCCTCGCGGGCTGGCCCGCGGTGGCGCCGTTACTACGGGACTCCGCAGGTCAACTGCGATCGGAGTACGACGACCTCGCCGACGAGGTCGCGCACGGCCGGCCGTCGGGCCCGGTGCCCCCGCCGGCTGACTGCGTCGACGAACTCGACCGGATCCGCCCCCTGCTGGGTGCGGTCGGCTCCCAGTCCTCGATCCGGCATCTGGTGGAGGTCGACCGTTGGCTGGCCGGTCTCGCCGACAGCCTCTCCCGGATCCACCCGCCGGGCGGCGGTGACGTGTCCGGCCGAGGTGGGAAGCCGTGACGGCTCAGCCCGTTGGGGCGGCAGGATGTTCGTGAGCGTTATACCTCAGTGTCATATCTATACCTCAGAGTCATCACGCTCGTCAGGGACCGGCCCGCCGCGCAGGGCGCACAGGTGGCTCGTCCATGCGCCGCAGGCCGCCGGCCGCCGATTGGCCGTGCCGAACCCGGGCCGTCCCGCCTAGCGTCGGTCCCGTGGACATCGAGCAGGCACAGCAGTTGTGGAAGCCGGAGCCCGGCTGGCTGAACACCGCCTCCTACGGGCTGCCGCCCGAGCCGGCCTGGACGGCGATGCAGGAGGCCCTGGCCGACTGGCGGGTCGGCCGTACGTCGTGGGAAGGCTGGGGAGACTCCGTGCAGCGGGCGCGTACCGCGATCGCCGGCCTGATCGGGGTGCCGGTCGGTGACGTGGCGGTCGGTGCGGCCGTGTCCCAGATTCTCGCGCCGGTCGCGGCGGCGCTGCCGGCCGGTGCCACGGTGGTGGTCCCCGAGGTCGAGTTCACCTCGAACCTGTTCCCCTGGCTGGTCCAGGAGGATCGCGGGGTCAAGGTCCGGACGGTGCCGCTGGAGTCGCTGGTCGACGCGATCGACGCCGACACCGATCTGGTCGCGTTCAGCCTGGTGCAGTCGGCCGACGGGGCTGTCGCGGCGTACGACGAGATCGTGGCCGCGGCCCGCGCGCACGGCGCGCTGGTGGTGGTGGACGCCACCCAGGCGTGCGGCTGGCTGCCGTTTGACGCGAGCCGGGCCGACGTGGTGGCGGTGGGCGGCTACAAGTGGCTGATGAACCCGCGCGGCACCGCGTACGCCTATCTGGCACCGGCGTTGCGTGACCGGCTGCGCCCCGACGCCGCCGGCTGGTACGCGGGCCGCGACCCGCACGCCTCCTACTACGGACCGCCGCTGCGGCTCGCCGACGACGCCCGCCGGTTCGACATCTCACCGGCCTGGTTCAGCTGGGTCGGCGCGGCTCCCGCCCTGGAGTTGGTCGCCGAGATCGGCGTGCCGGCGATCCGGGCACACGACGTGGCGCTGGCCAACCGGTTCCTGACCGGGCTGGGCCGGCCGCCGGGGGAGAGCGCCATCGTCACCGTCGACGTGCCCGACGCGGAGCGGCGCCTGACGGCGGCCGGCATCCGGGCAGCGGTGCGCGCCGGCCGGGTCCGGGCCTCCTTCCACATCTACTCCACCGAGGCCGATGTGGACGCCGCCCTGACGGCGCTGACCAGCTGAGCTGGTCAGCACCACCCCCGCTCAGGCCAGGTGACCGCCGATCTTCGTGTACCCGCGCAGCAGGTCGCGCGAGATGATCAGGCGCTGCATCTCGTCGGTGCCCTCGAAGATCCGGTAGAGCCGGACCTGCCGGTACCAGCGCTCGATGGGCAGCTCACGGGTGTAGCCCATGCCGCCGTGGATCTGGAGCACCCGGTCGACCACGCGGTTGACCATTCCGGCGCCGTAGAGCTTGCCCATCGACGAGGCGTGCCGGGGGTCCATGCCCTGGTCGACCGTCCACGCCGACTTCAACACGAGCCAGCGGGCCGCCTCCAGCTCGGTCTCCGAGTCGGCGATCATCCACTGGATGGCCTGGTTGGTGCCGATCTTCGAGCCGAACGTCTCCCGGGTGTTGGCGTGGTCGATGGCCATCTGAAGGACCCGCTCGGCGATGCCGATGGCGTGCGAGGGGATGGTGTAGCGGCCCTTGCCGATCCACTCCATGCCCAGCGTGAAGCCCTGCCCGACCTCGCCGAGGATGTTGCGGTGCGGCACGCGTACGCCGTCGAAGATCAGCGACGCGGGCCCGCCCTCGCCCATGGTCTGGATGAACTCCGAGCGCCAGCCCATCGCCCGCTCCACCAGGAACGCGGTGGCGCCGCCGTTGCGGGCGCCCTTCTCCCGGTCGGTCACCGCCACCACGATGGCGAAGTCGGCGTCGTTGCCGCCGGTGATGAACGTCTTCTCGCCGTCCAGGATCCAGTCGTCGCCGTCGCGGCGGGCGGACAGCCGAATGTTCGCCGCGTCCGAACCGGCACCCGGCTCGGTGATCGCGAAGCAGGAGCGCCGCTCGCCCTCGATGGTCGGGATGAGGAACTCCCGCTTCTGCTCCTCGGTGGCGTGGAACAGGATGTTGTCCGCCTCGCCACCGAAACGGAACGGCACGAACGTGTGGCCCAGCTCGGTCCAGATCAGCGACTGGAGCACCGCCGGCAGGTCCATCCCGCCGTACTCCTCCGGGGTGGCCAGGCCCCAGAAGCCGAACTTGCGAGCCTTGAGTTGCAGCTCGCGCACCTCGGAGTGGTCCAGGCCCGGCTGGTGCGCCCGTTCCCGGCGGAGCACCTCCTCCTCCAGCGGCATCACCTCGCGGCGGATGAACGACCGGACGGTGTCCCGTACCGCCCGCTCCTCGTCGGTCAGCGAAAAGTCCACGGTGGTCCTCCTGGCGTCGGTGCTGCCGGTCACCCTTAAACTAGCGGTGTAAGTTTTGCCGCGTCCAGACCCCACGGCCGAGACCCGCGAGGAGCGCAGTGCCCCGACCACGCCAGCCCCGGCTCACCCGGCAGCTCATCGTCGAGACCGCCACCGCGGTGATCGACGCCGAGGGCCTGCCGGCGTTCTCCACCCGCCGGCTCGCCGCCGAGCTGGGCGTGCGTGGTCCGTCGCTCTACAACCACTTCGCCACCAAGGACGAGATCCTGGACGCGGTCGCCGACGCGGTCACCGCCGCGGTGGACACCGGTGGCTTCGCCAGCCGGGACTGGGTCACCGCGCTGCGCGACTGGGCCTGGTCGTACCGGCGGGCGCTCACCGCGCACCCGAACATCGTGCCGTACCTGGCCCAGGGGCCCGGCCGTCGGCCGGCCGCGCTGGCCATGGCGGACGCGGTCTACGGCGGGCTGGTGCGCGCCGGCTGGCCGCCGGCCCGGGCCACCCACATCGGCGCCGCGCTGCGCTACTTCGTGGCCGGGTCGGCGCTCGGCTCGTTCGCCCGCGGCTTCGTCGAGGACCCCGAGCTGTACGCCGCGCACTACCCGCACCTGCGCCAGGCGCACCGGCTCGCCGAGCACCAGCAGAGCGTGGACGAGGGCGCGTTCGCCCTCGGCCTGGACGCCCTGCTGCACGGCCTGGCCGCCGAGTACGCCCGCACCGTCGGCCCCCTCGGTCCGGTGGAGTCCGCCCGGTCCAGCGGGTAGCGTCGAAACTCCCAGCGCTAGTTTCATCGCCCATCGCCCACCCCCGAAGGGACGACATGGACCTCGCCGCCGCGCCGTCGCAGCTGCTGCCCGACGCCCTGCGCCTCCGGCGCCACCTGCACATCGCCGGCCAGTGGACCGAGTCCACCGCCGGCGAGGTGATCGCAGTGGAGACCCCGAGCACCGGCGAGCTGGTCGGGCAGGTGCCCGCCGGCACGCCGGCCGATGTGGACCGGGCCGTGGCCGCGGCGCGCGCCGCCTTCCCCGGCTGGTCGGCCGCCACCGCCGCCGAGCGCTCCGCTCACCTCGACCGGCTGCACACCGCGCTCGCCGCGCGCGCCGACGACCTCGCCCGCACCATCGCGGTGGAGCTGGGCGCCCCGCTCAAGCTCGCCACCCGGGTGCACGTCGGGCTGCCGCTGATCGTGCTGCGCGACCACATCGCGCTCGCCGCCCGACCACCAATCGAGGAGAGCATCGGCAACTCCCTCGTCGTCCGCGAGCCGATCGGCGTCGTCGGCGCCATCACCCCGTGGAACTACCCGCTGCACCAGGTGATGGCGAAGCTGGCACCCGCGCTGGCCGCCGGCTGCACGGTGGTGCTCAAGCCCAGCGAGCTGACCCCGCTGACCGCGTACCTGCTCTTCGACGCGGTCACCGAGGCCGGGCTGCCGCCGGGTGTGCTCAACCTGGTCCCCGGCACCGGCCCGGTGGTCGGCGAGGCGCTCGCCGGGCACCCCGACGTCGACCTGGTCTCGTTCACCGGCTCCACCGCCACCGGCGCCCGGATCATGCGGCTCGCCGCCGACCGCATCGCCCGGGTCGCGCTGGAGCTGGGCGGCAAGTCCGCCAACGTGATCCTCCCCGACGCCGACCTGGCCGCCGCGGTCAAGGTCGGCGTCGGCAACGCCCTGATCAACTCCGGCCAGACCTGCACCGCGTGGACCCGGATGCTGGTGCACCGCGACCGGTACGCCGAGGCCCTCGACCTGGTCGCCGCCGCCGTCGCCGGCTACCGCCTCGGCGACCCGTTCGACCCGGCGACCCGGCTCGGCCCGCTGGTCTCCGCCGCCCAGGCCGAGCGCGTCCGCGGCCACGTCGACCGGGCTCTCGCCGACGGGGCCCGGCTGGTCGCCGGTGGCCCGGACGCCCCGGTGCCGGCCCAGGGACACTACGTCGCCCCGACCGTCTTCGCTGACGTGCACCCGGACAGCGCGCTCGCCCAGGAGGAGGTCTTCGGCCCGGTGCTCGCCGTCATCCCGTTCGCCGACACCGACGAGGCGGTGGCCATCGCCAACAACTCGAAGTACGGGCTGGCCGGCGCGGTGTGGTCCGCCGACACCGACGCGGCGCTCGCAGTGGCCCGGCGGCTGCGTACCGGCGCGGTCGACATCAACGGAGCGCCGTTCAACCCGCTCGCCCCGTTCGGCGGTTACAAACAGTCCGGCCTCGGCCGGGAGTTGGGTGTGCACGGGCTGGCCGAGTTCAGCGAGCTGAAGGCGATCCAGCGATGAGCCCCGAGCCGGCCCCGGCCGGGCCGGTCACCGTCCGCGCGCTGGTCGCGCGAGGGGCCGGCGCCGAGCTGCGGGTCGAGCGGGTACGCCTGCCCGCGCCCGGCCCCGGCGACCTGCGGGTGACGATCACCGCGGCCGGCGTCTGCCACTCGGACCTGTCCATGGTGAACGGCACCCTGGCCGCGAGGTTCCCGCTGGTGCTCGGGCACGAGGCGACCGGGGTGGTGGCCGAGGCCGGGCCGAACACCCGATTGGCGGTCGGCACGCCGGTGGCCCTCAACTGGGCGCCCGCGTGCCGGGCCTGCTGGTGGTGTCAGCACGACGAGCCGTGGCTCTGCGCCGCGAACACCGCCCCGACGGTGGCGCGCGGCGAGACCGACGACGGCACCGGACTGCACCTGACCCTCGGCCTCGGCGCGCTCGCCGAGGCGGTGGTGGTGCCCGAGAGCGCCGTCATCGCCATCCCCGGCGGGCTGCCGCCCGAGCAGGCCGCGCTGCTCGGCTGCGCGGTGCTCACCGGCATAGGCGCGGTCGGCAACACCGCCCGGGTGGCTCCCGGCGAGTCGGTGGCGGTGATCGGGCTCGGTGGGGTCGGGCTCGCCGTGCTCACCGCCGCCCGCCGGGCCGGCGCCACGTCGATCCTCGCCATCGACATCGCCGAGGCCAAGCGCGACCTGGCGCTCGCCGCCGGCGCGACCGACTTCCTGCTCTCCGACGACCGGCTCTCCAAGGAGGTACGGGCACGCACCGAGGGCCGGGGCGTCGACCACGCCTTCGAGTGCGTCGGCCGCGCCGCCACCATCCGGGCGGCCTGGCGGCTCACCCGGCGCGGGGGAGCGGTGACCGTGGTCGGCATGGGCGCGAAGGACGACATCGTCAGCCTCGGCGCGCTCGACATCTTCCACTCCGCCCGGACCCTGCGCTCCTCGGTGTACGGCTCGTCCGACCCGGATCGGGAGGTGCCCGAGCTGGCCCGGGCCGCGCTCGACGGCACGCTCGACCTGGCACCGCTGGTCAGCGGGGTGGTCACCCTCGACGAGGCGCCGGCCGCGTTCGACCGGCTCGCCCGGGGCGAGGGCGCCCGCTGGGTGGTCAGCTTCCCGGACTGAGCTGAGGGTCGGCCTGCGGCGGCTGCTCGATCAGCGCGGCGTAGCCGTCGAGGAGCCGCCGCAGGCCGAACTCGAAGACGCTCTCCAGGTCGAGGTCCAGGTCGCCCTCGTCCGTGAGCGCGGCCATCGTGGAGTAGCCGCGGCTCGTGATCGCGTGCTGGAACGTGGCCACCTGACGGTCCACCCACTCGTCGTCGGTGAGGCCGGTGTCCTGCTCCGCCTGCGCCCGCATCTCCAGGTTCGTCGCGATTCCGCGGACGTACGCCAACAGGGCGATGGCGACGTGCCAGCGCACGTGCCGGTCGAGGCCCAGGCCGGCGGTGGCCCGCAGGCCCCACTCGGTGTGCGCCATGGCGTGGGGCAGCACCTGCGGACGGGCGATCGAGATGGCGTGCGGCAGCCAGCGGTGCCGCCGGTAGGTCGCCCACTGCGCTCGGCCCAGCAGCTCCAGCTGGGCCCGCCACCCGGCCGGCGGAACGGCCGGCAGCGGCGCGTTGGCCAGAACCGTGTCGGCCATGGTCAGGATCAGCTCGTCCCGGCCGCGCACGTGCCGGTAGAGCGACATCGTGGACACGCCCAGCTCGGCGGCGATCTGCCGCATCGACACGGCAGCCAGGCCGTCCGCGTCGGCCCAGGCGATCGCGGCCCGGATCAGCCGCTCCCGGGTCAGGTTCGGCTCCGCGCCGGCACCGCTCCGGCGCACCTGCGGCACCGCCGCGCGGGCCGGGGCCACCACCGTGCCCGCGCCCGGTCGGGTCAGCACCAGACCCTCGTCGCGCAGCAGTGCGAGGACCTTGGTGGCGGTGGCGATGGCCACCCCGTGCTCGCGGGTGAGCTGCCGGGCCGACGGCACCCGATCGCCCGGACGCAGCTCCCCGAGGTCGACCCGGCGGCGGATCTCCGCGGCGATCAGCCGGTACGGCGGCTCGGAACCGGTCATGGCGCACCTCCGGTGCAGCGTACTAGTACGTGCCGCGCCCGGCGGCTCTCCCTGGCGCAGCGTACTAGGTCGGGCCGAGCGCATGGATCCCTGTGTAACTACCGTTCGCTGCGCGGGACGACCTCCCGTCCGAGCCGCGGTGACGGCTGGGTTGACGGTGTAAAGCTCGATCTCAGGAGCGGTGCGATGGACGACAGGACCGTACTCATCTCCGGCGCCGGTGTGGCCGGCCCCGCGCTGGCCTTCTGGCTGCGCCGGAACGGCTTCGCCGTCACCGTCGTGGAGCGGGCGACCGGGCTCCGCCCCGGCGGGCAGGCGGTGGACGTGCGGGGGACCGCCCGGGAGGTCGTCGACCGGATGGGGCTCACCGCCCGGATCCGGGCCGAGTGCGTCCGGGAGCAGGGCATGGCGGGCGTCGACGCGCGGGGTCGGACGCGTTACCGGATGCCGGTGCACGCCTTCGGCGGCGAGGGCATCGTCGCCGACATCGAGATCGAGCGCGGCGACCTGGCCCGTCTGCTGTACGAGGAGACCCGCGCCGACGTGGAGTACATCTTCGACGACTCGATTGAGACACTCACCCAGACCGGGGACGGGGTGCGGCTCACCTTCGCGCGATCCGCCCCGCGGACCGTGGGCCTGGTCGTCGGGGCGGACGGCTCGCACTCGCGTACCCGGGCTCTGGCCTTCGGCCCCGAGTCGGCGTACGTCCGGCCGCTCGGGGCCTACCTGGCCTACTTCACGACCCCGTACCGGAACGAGACGGGCTGGTTCGAGCTGCACAACGCTCCGGGCGGTCGGGTGGTGGGCACCCGTCCGACCCGGCACGGCACGACCAGCGCGCTGTTCAGCTTCGTCTCCCCACCGCTCGACCTGGACCGCCGGGACCGGAACGCCCAGCAGCGACTCCTCACCGAGCGCTTCGCCGACGTCGGCTGGCGGACCGGGGAACTGCTGGCCGCGATGCCCGACGCCCCCGACTTCTATTTCGACTCCTACGGGCAGGTGCGGATGGACACCTGGAGCACCGGGCGGGTGGCGCTGCTCGGCGACGCCGCCTGGTGCCCGTCCCCGCTGACCGGGCAGGGAACCAGCCTGTCCCTGGTCGGGGCGTACGTGCTCGCCGGTGAGCTGGCGGCGGCCCGGGGTGACCACGTGATCGCGTACCGCCGCTACGAGGAGACGCTGCGGGCGCACGTGGCGCGCGGCCAGGATCTACCAGGCGGAGGCGTCTCCGGCTTCCTGCCGGCGACACGGACCGCGATCCGGCTGCGCGACGCGTCCATGCGGGCGATGACCTCCCGCCCGTTGCGGGCGCTCACGACCAGGCTCGTCTTCAGCCGGGCCGACGGGTTGACCCTGCCGGAGTACGCCGTCGCCGCGTGACGATCGCCGGGTGACCCGGCCCACCCGGAGCGGGTGGGCCGGTCCCGGTCACTTGCCGGTGACGATGCCCGGGTTGATGCAGAGTCCCGGGTTGGCCCCGTTCTTCTCGGCGATCTCCAGGCAGCGGGTCACCTTGTCGACCTTCGCGTTGGTCTCGGTGATCTGCTTGGAGATCTCGGCGTTCTTGCGGTCCTGCTCCAGGTTGCGGGTCTGGGCCAGCTTGTCCTGGAACGCCTTGATGTTGCCCTCGGTCTTCTCGTCGTGGTTCACCCGGGTGATGGTCACCGAGAGGATGTCGACGTCGGCGGCGAGCCGGGTCTCCGCGCTGGTCTTGATGTTCGCCGCGAAGGGCTTCAGGTCGACGTTCAGGTCGCCGGTCTGGGCGTCGATCTTCTCCAGCGGGTTGTACGCCGCGAACGCGTCGTTGACCGCGCTGTCGAGCTGCACGCCCACCCTCTGGCCACGGAAGCTGGTGAAGTCCCCCTTGTAGTCCATGAACTGCTTCGGCGCGTTCTCCGGCTTGACCTGCCACTCGATGAGCACCTCGACGCAGGCGTCGGCGAGCGTGCCGGTGCGGACCCGTACGCAGTTGTTGCCGCCGATGTGGTCGTACTTCTGCCGGCCCGCGTCCCACTCGCCGACCTTCTGCCAGGGCGCCACCCACTTCAGGCCCGAGCCGGTCACCTCACCGGTGGGCTTGCCGAAGCTGGTGACGATGCCGACCGAGCGGATCGGTACGGAGTGGGCGCTGGAGGCGACGCCGATCAGCAGCGTGAGGGCGAGGCAGCCGAGCGCCGCGAGGGCGGCCGTCCGCTTCACGGCGGTTCTCGGGGCGACGAGCGCCAGGACGGCGCAGACCGCCAGGGCGACGGCGAAGACGATCGCCATGGTGAAGCCGACAGGCATGGGTCGGGGGCCTTTCGCTGGGCTGTGTGGAT
This sequence comes from Micromonospora sp. NPDC005163, assembly GCF_053599835.1. Taxonomy (NCBI): domain Bacteria; kingdom Bacillati; phylum Actinomycetota; class Actinomycetes; order Micromonosporales; family Micromonosporaceae; genus Micromonospora; species Micromonospora sp. NPDC005163. Next base: position 19,432 of record NZ_JBSFYP010000011.1, on the reverse strand, counting down.
CATCAACCTAGGGGGCTCGGTCAAGTTGGTGACGTCGGGGAGTGGGGTTTCAGCACGTCTCCTGCCGGCCGAATATGGATGCCATCGACATGGCTCGACTCGCAGGACCGGCCGTAGGTTTCCTCCACGCGACGGCCCTGTGACCACGGTCACCGATCGGACGTCGCCGCGACCCTGCGGAGGATGAGGCGATGGCCGGGCAAGCGCTCCTGTCGGCCCGTGGGCTGACCCGAGACTTCCGGGGCTTCCGGGCGGTCGACGACGTCGATCTCGACGTCGCGCCGGAGAGTGTGCACGCGCTGGTCGGCCCCAACGGCGCCGGCAAGACCACCCTGTTCAACCTGCTCACCGGCTTCCTGCGGCCCAGCGGCGGGCGGATCGAGCTGGCCGGGCGGGACGTCACCGGGCTGCCCCCGGAGCAGGTCGCCCGGCTCGGCGTGGCCCGCTCGTTCCAGATCACCAGCCTCTTCCCGCAGTTGTCCGCACGTGAGCACGTCGCGCTGGCGCTGCAGTCGTCCAGCGGGTTGGGCTGGCGGTTCTGGCGGTCCGCGAAGCTGATGGGCCGCTACACCGGGCGCGCCGACGAACTGCTGGCCATGGTGGGGTTGGCCGAGTTGGCGGACGCCCCCTCCGAGGCGCTGGCGTACGGCCGCAAGCGCGCCCTGGAACTGGCCATCGCCCTGGCGCTGGACCCGAAGGTGCTGCTGCTCGACGAGCCGACCGCCGGGATGGGCCTCGAAGACGTCGACCGCACCGTCGAGCTGATCGGCCGGGTCCGCCAGGGCCGGACCGTGGTGATGGTCGAGCACAACATGAGCGTGGTCGGCCGGCTCGCCGACACCGTCACCGTGCTCCAGGCCGGCAAGGTCCTCGTCGAGGGCCCGTACGAGCAGGTCCGCGCGGACGAGCGTGTGATCACCGCCTACCTGGGAGCCGCTGATGCTGCGCATTGAGAACCTGTCCGCCTGGTACGGCGAGGCGCAGGTGCTGCGGGACGTCAGCCTGGACGTCGCCGCCGGCGAGGTGGTCACCCTCGTCGGGCGCAACGGCGCCGGCAAGTCCACCCTGCTGCGCTGCGTGATGGGGCTGCACTCCGGCCAGCGCGGCACGGTCGAGCTGGACGGGCGGGACGTCGGGAAGCTGCCGGCGCACCGGCGGGCCTGGCTCGGGCTGGGCTGGGTGCCCGACGACCGGGGCAGCTACGCCACGCTGACCGTGACCGAGAACCTCACCCTGCCGCCCCGGGCCGGCCCGGACCCGTGGTCGCTGGAGCGGGTGTACGAGGCGTTCCCCGCCCTCTACACCCGGCGTGACTCCGCGGCCACCATGCTCTCCGGCGGCGAGCAGCAGATGCTCGCGCTGGCCCGGGTGCTGCGGATGGGCGCCCGGCTGCTGCTCTGCGACGAGCCCACCGAGGGGCTCTCTCCACTGTTGGTGCAGCAGGTCGGTGACCTGCTGCGGGAAGCCAAACGGCACGGGGTGACCGTGCTGCTGGTCGAACAGAACCTGCACTTCGCCACCGGCGTCGCCGACCGGCACTACCTGCTGGCCGAGGGACGCGTCGCCGAGGCGATGGACAACTCCGAGGTGCGCTCGCGGGAACGCGAGCTGCTGGCGTACCTCGGAATCTGATTTTTCTCTCAACGACGACCCGCGCGATGAGGCGCGGAATGGATGGAGTGGGCATGCGGAGGACGGTGGGTGTGGCTGCGGCGTCGGCCGCGGTGGTGCTGGTCGCCGGTTGCGGCGGCGGTGGACCCCAGTCGGGCGGCGACCAGAAGCTGACCGGCGACAAGATCGTGCTGGGCGTGCTCAACGACCAGTCCGGGGCGTACTCGGAGTTGTCCGGGAAGAACTCGGTCACGGCGGTGGAGATGGCCATCGCCGACTTCACCGCCAAGTACGGCGACAAGGCGGTGACCAAGGACATCACCGTGGAGACCGCCGACCACCAGAACAAGCCGGACGTGGCCAACTCCAAGGCCCAGGAGATGTACGACCGCAAGGGCGTCGACCTGATCCTGGACGTGCCCACCTCGTCGGCGGCGCTGAAGGTCGCCGACGTGGCGAAGGAGAAGAAGAAGCTCTACTTCAACATCGGGGCGGCGACCACCGACCTGACCGGCAAGAGCTGCAACAAGTACACCTTCCACTACGCCTACGACACGTACATGCTGGCCAACGGCACCGGGAAGACCACGACCGAGCAGATCGGCAAGAACTGGTACATCCTGTACCCGAACTACGCCTTCGGTCAGGACATGGAGAAGAGCTTCTCCACCGCGATCACCGCGGCCGGCGGGAAGGTCGTCGGCAAGGACGGCGCGCCGTTCCCGAACACCAGCGGCGACTTCTCCACCTTCCTGCTCAAGGCGCCGAACCTGAACCCGAAGCCGGACGTGCTGGGCACCATGCAGGCCGGCGCGGAACTGGTCAACGTGGTGAAGCAGTACAACGAGTTCAAGCTGCGCGACAAGGGCGTCGGCCTGGCGGTGGGGCTGATGTTCCTCACCGACATCCACTCGCTGACGCCGGCCGCGCTGGCCGGCACCACGTACACCGACGCCTGGTACTGGAACTTCGACGCGAAGAACCGGGAGTTCGCCGACCGGTTCCAGCAGAAGTCCGGCACCCGGCCGACGTTCGCGCACGCGGCCAACTACTCCGCCGCCCTGCAGTACCTGGAGGCGGTGCAGGCGGCCGGCACCGACGACGCGGACGCCGTCGTCAAGGGTCTGGAGGGCAAGACGGTCGAGGACGTCTTCCTGCGCAACGGCAAGATCCGCGCCGAGGACCACCGGGTGGTGCACGACGCGTACCTGGCCCAGGTGAAGCCGCAGTCCGAGGTGACCGAGCCGTGGGACTACGTCAAGGTGCTCAAGACGATCCCCGCCGCGGAGGCGTTCCGCGCGCCGTCGGCGGACTGCAAGCTGTGAGCGTGTGACGCTGTGAGCGGATTCGCGCAGAACACGTTCAACGGGTTGGTGAGCGGGGCGTTCTACGCCCTGCTCGCCCTCGGGCTCGCGGTCATCTTCGGCATGCTGCGGGTGGTCAACTTCGCCCACGGCGCGTTCTACATGCTCGGCGCGTTCGGCGCGTACGTGCTGCTCACCGAGGCGGGCGTGCCGTTCTGGGCGGCCCTGGTGATCATGCCGGTGGGGCTGGGTCTGCTGGGCATGGCCCTGGAGCGGGCGGTGATCCACCGCCTGACCCGACTCGACCCGCTCTACAACTTCCTGCTCACCTTCGGCCTGACGCTGATCCTGCAGGACCTGGTGAAGCTGCGCTACGGCGTGCAGTCCAGCCCGTACGAAACCCCGTCGCTGTTGAGCGGGACGGTCAACTTCGGGCTGTTCGACTTCCCGACCTACCGGGTGTTCATCCTCGGCTTCGCGGTGCTGCTCTGCGTCGCCGTGTGGTGGGTGCTCACCCGGACCCGGATCGGCATGGTGGTCCGCGCGTCCACCGAGCGGCCCGACCTGACCCGCGCGTTCGGTATCGACGTCGGGCGCTGGGTGACCCCGGTCTTCGGCTTCGGCATCGGGCTGGCCGGGCTGGCCGGTGTGCTGGCCGCGCCGATGCGCGCGGTCAACCCGCTGATGGGCGCCGACCTGATCATCGTGGTCTTCGCGGTCGTGGTGATCGGTGGGCTGGGGTCCATCTTCGGGTCGGTCGCCGCCGGCTTCGGCATCGGCCTGGTCCAGGCGTGGGGCGAGGCGTACCTGTCGAACTTCCCGATCGTGTCCCAGACGATCGTCTTCATCGTGATGGCCGCGGTGCTGCTCTGGCGCCCGGCCGGCCTGTTCGGCCGTGAGGAGGCGCCGGCATGACCAGCACCGTGGACACTCCGGCCGACGCGCCCCGGGCGGCGCCGCCGTCCGGGCTGGTCACCGTGGCCCGTGCCCCCGGCTGGGTGCGGTACGCGCTGCTCGCCGTCGGGCTGGCCGTCGCTGCGTGGCTGCCCAACGGCCTCTATCCGGCGGTCGCGGTGGACATCCTCTGCTGGGCGTTGTTCGCCGTCGCGGTGGACCTGCTGCTCGGCTTCACCGGGCTGATGTCGTTCGGGCACGCCGCGTTCTGGGGCACCTCGGCGTACGTCACCGGGTTGGTGGCGATCCACGCCGGCCTGCCGTTCCCCCTGGCGGTGCTGGCCGGGGCGCTGGCCGCGGCCGTGCTGGCGGTGCCGATCGGCTACCTGGCGGTCAAGCGGACCGGCATCTACTTCGCCATGGTGACGCTGGCCTTCGCGCAGATGGTCTACTACGTCGCCAACGAGTGGCGCTCGGTGACGCAGGGCGAGAACGGCCTCCAGGGGGTGCCCCGCGCGCTGTTCGGCTGGGACCTCACCGACGACTACTACTTCTATTACGCGATCCTGCCGATCGTGCTGCTCGGGCTGGCCGCGGCCTGGCGGATCGTGCACTCGCCGTTCGGTCGGGTGCTGGTCGGCATCCGCGACAATCCGGCCCGCGCGCGGGCGCTGGGCTATCCGGTGCACCGCTACAAGCTCACCGCGTTCGTGCTCTCCGGGTTCATCGCCGGCCTCGGCGGCGGACTGTTCGCGGTGGGCCACCGGTTCGTCTCGCTGGACGTGCTGCACTGGACCACCTCCGGCAAGGCGGTCATCGTGGTGGTGCTCGGCGGGATCGGCACCCTCTGGGGCGGGGTGCTGGGCGCCGGGATCGTGGTCCGTCTGGAGGACTGGCTGTCGTTCTCCGGGTTTGAGGCGATCGGCCTGGTCACCGGGGGCATCTTCGTCCTCGTCGTGGTGCTGTTCCGGCGCGGCATCTGGGGCAGCGCCGCCGCGCTGGCCCGCCGGCTGATGGCGCGCCGCCGGTAGATCTCCGCGCCGGCGCATCCGCCGCGCGCCCTCGTGGCGTACCCCAGGGTAGCGAACACCTACCCGGGGGTACGTCTGGTGCTGACCGATCCGATGCCGGCGGAGGCCGTGGAGACCGCGCACAAGCGGGTCACGCTGGCGGCCGAGGACCTGGACGGCAACCGGGTCGCCACGTTGTTGCTGGAGCTGGCCGGGGAGTGGGGTGTACCGGCGCTCTGGCAGCAGGTCTGCCAGCCGCTGCTGGCCCGGCTGCCGGGGCGTACCGCCGCCGAGATCGCCGTCGAGCACGCCCTCTGTGCGGGCGTGCGGGTCGGGCTGGACGTGTACCGGCGGGAGCCGGGGCGGTCGCTGCCCACCGGCGGCGTGCTGCTCGCCGGGGCCGAGCGGGAGGCGCACTGCCTCGGCCTGCACGCGCTCGCCGCCGCGCTGCGCGAGCACGGTCGCGGCTGCCTGCACCTCGGCCCCGCCCTGCCGTGGACCGCACTGACCAGCGCCGTGTACCGGGCCCGCCCGAGCATCGTCGTGCTCTGGTCGCAGACGCCGGTCACCGGCCGCGCGTACCGCCTCGTGCGCTTCGCCCGGGATTTCCCGCTGCTGCGGGTGTACGGCGCCGGGCCCGGTTGGATCGAGCCGCTCGCCGCGCCGGCGACGCGCCTGCGTACGCTGCCCGCCGCCGTCGCCGCCTGCCTGGCCGCCCCGCGACCATGCTGACCTCGGCGGCTAACCGGCCCCCGCGGTGTGGCCGGCCCCCGCGGGGTGGCCGGCCCCCGCGGGGTGGCCGGCGCGAGGGCGACCGGTGCCGGGTCCGCCTTTGCTCTGCTTCAACCGACGCAACACTCACCGCCCGAAACCGTTGCGCGGGTTGAAGCAGAGCAAAGGCGGCGGGGGGGGGTGCCCCACGGGTCAGACCGGGACCGGGACCGGGACGACGTGACGCCGGCCACATACGATACGGATCGGTTCCGTATCGTTAATGCCGCCAGTACTCTGACCGGAGTTACGAGTCTGGCCCGTATCGTATTGCGCGGCCGGTGAAACCGGGGGGAGAACCGGGCATGGAGCTGCACGAGAACACCGGACATCCGAGGAGGTGGGCGATCCTGGGGGTGCTGGTGATCAGCCTCCTCGTCGTCGTCCTCGACAACACGATCCTCAACGTCGCCCTACGCACCCTGGCCGACCCGGTGCACGGCCTCGGCGCCAGCCAGGGCGAGCTGGAGTGGTCCATCAACTCCTACACGCTGGTCTTCGCCGGGCTGCTGTTCACCTTCGGGGTGCTCGGTGACCGCGCCGGCCGCAAGCGCTTCCTGATGATCGGGCTGGCGCTGTTCGGCCTGGCGTCGCTGCTCTCCGCGTACGCCCAGGACCCGGCACAGCTGATCGCGGCCCGCGCCCTGATGGGGGTCGGCGGCGCGGCCATCATGCCGGTGACGCTGTCGATCATCTCCAACGTCTTCGACCCGCGCGAGCGTGGCCGGGCGATCGGCGTCTGGGCCGGCGCGGTCGGGCTCGCGGTGGCGATCGGTCCGATCCTCGGCGGCGCGCTGCTGGAGCACTTCTGGTGGGGCTCGGTCTTCCTGATCAACGTGCCGGTTGTGGTCGCCGGCGTCATCCTGGTCGCCCTGCTGGTGCCCGAGTCGCGCGACCCGCGCCCGGGCCGGGTCGACCTGCTCGGCGTCCTGCTCTCCGTGGTCGGCCTGGTCGCCCTCTCCTACGGCATCATCGACGGCGGCGAGCACGGCTTCGGCCGCCCGGTGGCCTGGGGTTCGATCGTCGTCGGCCTGGCGGTGCTCGCCTGGTTCGTGGAGCACGAGCGGCGCAGCGACCACCCGTCGCTGGACGTCCGGCTGTTCCGCCTGCCCCGGTTCGCCGCGCCGGTGGCCATCGTCGGCCTGGTGTTCTTCGCCGCGATGGGCGTGATGTTCTTCAGCTCGTTCTACCTGCAACTGGTACGCGACTACAGCCCGCTGCAGACCGGTCTGCTCTTCCTGCCCTTCGCCGGCGCCCAGCTGATCTTCGCGCCGCGCAGCGCCGCCATGGTCCGCCGCTACGGCGGCCGGGCGGTCGCCACCGTCGGGCTGGCGCTGACCACGGCGGCGCTCGCCGCGTTCGCCTTCGTCGACGCGTCCACCCCGATCTGGATCGTGCTGGTCGTCTTCTTCTTCCAGGGCGTCGGAATGGCCAACATCATGCCGCCGGCCACCGAGTCGATCATGTCGGCGCTGCCCCGGGAGAAGGCCGGCGTGGGCTCCGCGGTGAGCAACACCGTCCGCCAGGTGGCCGGCGCGCTCGGCGTGGCGGTTCTCGGCTCGGTGCTCTCCGCGGTCTACCGGGCCGACGTGGACGGCGCGCTGACCGGCCTGCCCGCGCAGGCCCGTGACGCGGCGAACGAGTCGATCTCCGGGGCGTACGCGGCGGCCGGGCAGCTCGGGCCCGCGGGGCCGGCGCTGATCTCGGCGGCCAACGACGCCTTCGTCACCGCCATGCACTGGGCGGCGGCGCTCTCCGCGGTGGTCGCCGCGCTCGGGATCGTGGTGGTGCTGCGCTGGATGCCCGGCCGGGAGGCCGTGGCGGACGCGCCGGCGGCGCCGGTCGCCGAGCCCGAGTTGGCCGGGACAGCCTAGGTTCGGGGACAATGTCCGACATGACGTCCACTGCCGATGCTCCGCGGTCGCCCGGGCGACCGCGGAGCCTCCGCGCCGATGAGGCGATCATCGAGGCCACCCTCGACCTGCTCGCCGAGGGCAGCACCATCGAGGCGCTCTCGATCGAGGCGATCGCCGCCCGCGCCGGGGTCGGCAAGGCCACCATCTACCGCCGCTGGGCCGGCAAGGACGCGTTGCTGCTGGACGCGCTGCGCCGGCTCAAGGGCATCCTGCCGCAGCCCGAGGGGCACTCCGTCCGGGACGACCTGGTGCTGCTCGTCGGCGCGATCGGGAAGAACGTCGACCCGCGAGCGGCGAAGATCATGCCCTGCCTGGTGCCCGCGGTGAATCGCAGCCCCGACCAGTTCCAGCTCTACCAGAACATCATCGCCCCGCGCCGGCAGCTGATGCGCGAGGTGTTGCGGCGGGGTATCAGCGAGGGTCTGCTCCGGCCGGACATCGACCTGGAGGTGACCATGGCGCTCCTCACCGGGCCGATGCTGATCCAACGGGTGCTGCGCTGGAACCCGGAGCTGGACGAGCGGGCCCTGCCGGAGCCGGTCGTCGACGCGGTGCTGGAGGGCATCCGCGCCCGCTGACCCGTACCCGGCCGGTGGTCAGCCGGCCGGGGTGCGCAGCCGGTGCAGGCGCAGCGCCAACTGCACCTCCAGCGCCCGCTCGGGCCGCTGCCAGTCGGCGCCGAGCAGCTGACCGACCCGCTCCAACCGCTGGGTCACCGTGTTGACGTGCACGTGCAGCTGCTCGGCGGCCCGGGCCAGGCTGCCGCCCACCCCGAAGTACGCCTCCAGCGTCTTCACCAGCGCCGTGCCCCGCCGGGCGTCGTAGTCGAGCACCGGCCCGACGGTGGCGGTGAGGAACTGGGCCACGTCCTTCTCGCCCCGGTCACCGACCGTGCCCAACAGCAGCCCGACGAAGCCCAGCTCCGCCGTGCTCGCCCCCTGACCGGAGCGACCCAACGCGCCCAGGGCGGTGAGGCAGCGATCCGCCTCGTGGAACGCGCCCGCGAGGGTCGCCGGCCCGGCCGACGGGCCGCTCGCCCCGGCGGTCACCGGCCGACCGGTCACCCGGGACAGGTCCCGGGCCACCGCACGGGCGCTGCCACCGGCGTCCCGCCCGGGCAGCATCAGCACCACCCGACCGTCGCGCGCCGCCGCCAGCCCGCCCCGCGCCGAGGCGTACGTCGTGGCCCAGGAGAGCACCCGCTGCCGGGCTGAGCCGGTAGCCGCGATCGCGTCGTCGCCCACCGCCACCAGCACGTGCGGGGCGTCCAAATCGACCCCGAGGCGGCGGGCCCGACTGCGCAGCGCGTCGGTGTCCCGCAGCGGCCGGGCGATCAGATCATCCAGCAGCTCACCGCGGACCCGCCCCTCCGCCTCCGCCACGGTGCGCCGGAACAACAGCAGCAGAGCGGTCACCAGCGCGGCCCGCTCCAGAATCCGCTGGTCGGCGTCGACCAGCTCGTCGTCCGGGCGCAGCACCAGGGCGCCGAGGTTCTCCGCGCCCGCCACCACCGCCGCGTACCAGAGCGGGCCCCGGCGCACGCTGCGCCCCTCCGTCCGGGACGCGGCCACCGCCTCGACGATGTCCGCGCGATCCGGCTCCTCGATCTCACCGACCCGGGCCAGCAGCCGCCCCTCGGCGTCCAGTGCCAGCAGCGCCCCGTCCAGCACCTCGGTCACCGCGGCCGCCACGTCCTCCACCCCGCCGCCGCGCAGCACCAGCGCGGTCATCCGGTCGTGCGCCGCCGCGGCCCGCTCCACCGAGCTGCTGTGCGCCCGGATGGTGGTGTTCGCCGCCGACAGCTCCGCCAGCGCCGAGCGGGTCTCGGCGAGCAGCCGAGCGGTGTCGATCGCCACGGCGGCGTGCGCGGCGAGGGAGACCAGCAGCGCCACCTCCTCCCGGGCGAACGGCCGGGCCGAGCGGTTCGCCGAGTACAGCACCCCGATCGAGGTGGAGCCGAGCCGCAGGGGCACCCCGAGGATCGCCACCAGGCCCTCCTCGCCGACCCCGGCGTCGATCTCCCCGGTGTGGTGGAAGCGCTCGTCCTCGCCGTAGTTGGCGGTGACGTACGGCGCGCCGGACTGGGCCACCAGTCCGCCGAGGCCGGCGCCCATCGGCAGCCGCAGTCGCTGGAAGCGGGCCGAGACCGAACCGTCGGTCACCCGCATGTAGGTGTCGCCGTGCTCGTCGTCGTTGAGCGTCATGTAGGCCACGTCGGCGCCGAGCAGGTTGCGGGCCCGGTGCACGATCGCCCGCAGCACGTCGTCCAGGTCGCGCAGCCCGGCCAGGTCGCTGACCGTGTCGTACAGGCCGGACAGCTCGGTCTCCCGGCGGCGCCGGCGCTCCAGCAGCGCGCGGACCCGCAGCGCCACCGTCTTCGCCTGCTCCAGCTCGGCCAGCCGGTCGGCGGGCAGCCCGGCGGCCCGCGCGGCCACCAGCGGTCCCTCGAACTCGACCGCCGCGGCCTCACGGGCGAGCAGTTCCAGGAACTCCACCGGCGACGACATGGTCGACATTGTGCTCGGGCCCACTAGTTGGCCGTCCAGCCCCCGTCGAGCGCGATCGACGCGCCGGTGATGAACGCCGCCGGCGGTGAGCAGAGGTACGCCAGCAGCTCCGCCACCTCCTCCGGTTCGATCAGCCGCTTGATCGCGGCCCGGGCCAACATGATCTTCTCGATCACCTCGGCCTCCGGGATGCCGTGGCTGGCCGCCTGGTCGGCGATCTGGCTCTCCACCAGGGCGGTGCGCACGTACGCCGGGTTGATGCAGTTGGCGGTCACGCCGTGCGCGGCACCCTCCAGCGCCACCACCTTCGACAATCCCTCCAGCGCGTGCTTCGCCGAGACGTAGGCCGCCTTGTACGGCGACGCTCGCAGCCCGTGCACGGAGGAGATGTTGACGATCCGGCCCCAGCCACGCGCGTACATGTGCGGTAGCGCGCGGCGGATCAGCAGGAACGGCGCCTCGACCATCACCCGCTGGATGTACTCGAAGCGCTCGACGGGGAAGTCCTGCACGGGCGCCACGTGCTGGAGCCCGGCGTTGTTCACCACGATGTCCACGTCCACGTCGAGCCGGTCCACCGCGGCGGCGTCGGCCAGGTCCACGCCCTCGGCGCGGCCACCGACCTCGGCGGCGACCGCCTTGGCCGCGTCCAGGTTGCGGTCCACCACGAGCACCTTGGCGCCGGCCGCGCCCAGCCGCAGGGCGCAGGCTCGCCCGATGCCGCTGCCACCCCCGGTGACCAGGGCGGTCCGACCAGCGAGGTCGACGTGTACGACGTGGGGGACCGCCACGGGTTCTGCCGTCATGGCGCAAGAAGTTACGAGCTGTGTGGCCCCGCGCACATGTTCCGACAACACATATCCCACACCAAGTCTGTGTGGCCCCCCGCGCACGGCGGGTCTCCCGGCCGCTCTCGTCGATCATGGAGTCCTGGTGCCCGATCAGCGGGCTTTCGCGGCCTTCGTGACCCACCACACCTCCATGATCGACAGGGGCGGGCGTGTCTCTTCCGTGCCCTTGGGGGTGGGGCAGTAGGGTGTCGAACACACGTACTGCTGACGGGTGGAGGGGGGCGGCGTGCGGGTTCTCGGGGTTGACCCGGGGTTGACCCGGTGCGGGGTGGGCGTGGTCGAGGGCGTGCCCGGCCGGCCCTGCACCCTGATCGCCTACTACGTGGTCTACACCGACCCGGCCGACGACCTGCCGCTGCGGCTGCTGCACCTGGACCGGTCGCTGACCGAGTTGGTGGCCGAGCATCAACCGGACAGCGTCGCCGTCGAGCGGGTGTTCAGCCAGCACAACGTCCGCACGGTCATGGGCACCGCGCAGGCCAGCGGCATCGCCGTGCTGGCCGGGGCGCGCGCCGGGCTGCCGGTGCAGACGTACACCCCGAGCGAGGTGAAGGCGGCGGTGACCGGCTCCGGTCAGGCCGACAAGGCGCAGATGACCGCCATGGTGACCCGACTGCTGCGGCTGGCCGAGCCGCCGAAGCCGGCCGACGCCGCCGACGCGCTCGCCCTGGCCATCTGCCACGTGTGGCGCGGCGGGACCCGCTCCAAGCTGGCCGCGGCGGCCGACCGGGCACGACGAGGAGGAGCGGGATGATCGCCAGCGTGCGCGGCACGGTGACCGCGACGGGTCCGGACCAGGCCGTGATCGAGGTCGGCGGGGTCGGCCTGGCCGTGCACTGCGCCCCCGGGATTATCGCCGAGTTGCGGGTCGGCCAGAGTGCCCGGCTCGCCACCAGCCTGGTGGTCCGGGAGGATTCGCTGACCCTCTACGGCTTCGCCGACGACGATGCCAAGGCGCTGTTCGAGCTGCTCCAGACCGCGAGCGGCGTCGGCCCGAGGCTGGCCCAGGCGGTGCTGGCCGTGCACACCCCGGACGCGGTGCGCAAGGCGATCGCCAACGCCGACACCGCCGCGCTGACCCGGGTGCCCGGGATCGGCAAGAAGGGCGCCGAGCGACTGGTGCTGGAGCTGCGCGACCGGATCGGCCCGGTGTCGATCGGCGCCGACGGCGTGGGCGGGGTGACCGGCGGCGCCTGGCCCGATCAGGTCCGCCAGGCGCTGGTCGGGCTGGGCTGGACGGCGGGGCAGGCCGACCAGGCGGTGGCCGCGGTGGCGGAGACCGTCGACGGCGAGACCCCGCCCGTGCCGGTCCTGCTCAGGCAGGCCATCCGCCTGCTGGGTCGTACCCGATGAGTGAGACCGAAGGGCTCGTCTCGGCGTACGTCACCGACGCGGAGCGGGACGCGGAGGCCACCGTACGGCCCAAGCGGCTGGCCGAGTTCATCGCTCAGGACCGGGTCCGCGATCAGCTCGACCTGTTGTTGCAGGGCGCCATGCGGCGGGGCTCCCCGCCGGACCACATCCTGCTTTCCGGCCCGCCCGGCCTCGGCAAGACCAGCCTGGCCAACATCGTCGCCGCCGAGCTGGGCTCGGGCATCCGGGTGACCAGCGGCCCGGCGATCGAGCGCTCGGGCGACCTGGCGGCCATCCTGACCAGCCTCGCCGAGGGTGACGTGCTGTTCATCGACGAGATCCACCGGATCGCGCGGCCAGCCGAGGAGCTGCTCTACAGCGCGATGGAGGACTTCCGGGTCGACGTGGTTGTCGGCAAGGGGCCGGGCGCCACCGCCATCCCGCTGGACGTCGAGCCGTTCACGCTGGTCGGGGCGACCACGCGGTCGGGCCTGTTGACCGGGCCGATGCGGGACCGGTTCGGTTTCGTCGCGCACCTGGACTTCTACGCCCCGAAGGACCTGGAGACCCTGCTGCACCGCTCGGCGCGGATCCTCGGTGTGCCGATCACCGCCGAGGGCGCGGCCGAGATCGCCGGCCGGTCCCGGGGCACCCCGCGGATCGCCAACCGGCTGCTGCGCCGGGTCCGCGACTACGCGGAGGTGCGGGCCGAGGGCGTGGTCAACCTGGGCACGGCCCGGGCCGCGCTGACCGTGTACGACGTGGACGCGCTCGGCCTGGACCGGCTGGACCGGGCGGTGCTGACCGCGCTGGTCGACTCGTTCCGGGGCGGCCCGGTGGGGCTGTCCACGCTCGCCGTGGCGGTGGGGGAGCAGCCGGACACGGTCGAGGAGGTCTGCGAGCCGTTCCTGGTCCGCGCCGGCCTGCTGGCCCGTACCCCGCGCGGCCGGGTGGCGACCGAGGCCGCCTGGCGGCATCTGGGCCGAACACCACCGAATGGTACATTTGGGGTGGATGTCCCACCGGCGCCCGATCTGTTCTCGTTGGACGCCGAACAGCCGTGATGTGAACGTGATCTGCACCGCATTCGGTGTTCTCAGGTGCAGGGATTAGACTTCGCCGCGGTCTGTACAGGACGTGAGAATCCGCCTCCGCTCCGGCACCCCGTGTGCCGGGCAGGTGGCCAATGGGAAGGTCAGTAACCGTGCATTACGCAGCAGCGGGTGGCGGGGCCGGCAGCTTCACGCCGATCCTGATGATCGCCCTGCTCTTCGGTGTCATGTACTTCATGATGATCCGTCCCCAGCAGAAGCGCCGCCGCGAGGCGGCGTCGATGCAGTCCAACCTCGGCCCCGGCGACGAGGTCGTGACCATCGGCGGGCTCTACGGCACGGTCACCGGCATCGAGGACGACAGCGTCCTGCTGGAGGTCGCCCCGGGCGTGCAGACCCGGTACGCCCGGCCGGCCATCGCCCGGGTGGTCACCCGCGCGGAGCTGCCGAGCGAGCCGGCCACCGAGGACGCGGACACCGTCAAGGAGTGACCCCTCCCTCCCGGGGGTGGCGGGTCCGGCGTACGGCCGGCCCACGGCCCTCGGGCCGCCGCGCCCGACGGGGCAGCGGACGTGACGTGAAAACTGGATAGTTGGGTCGACGCCGGGCGTCGGCACGTTCCCGTGACCGTCGGCGTCCCGCGCCGGCGCGTACGGCCACCGTGTCGGCCCCTCGCCGGCCCAGGTCAAACCCGTCGGCCGGGACCCCCGGCCCGACACCCGCCGCCGCCGCGCGCAGCGGCGCGACCGTACAGGGAGACAGGACAACCGTGGCACCACCTCAGGGACAGATGCGGCCCGGCCGGCAGCTCGCCGTGCTCGGGTTCATCTTCGTCGTCCTCTACCTATTGGTGTTCTTCGCGGGCGGCGCCAGCGGGAGCTTCAAGGACCGGCTAGAGCCCAAGCTCGGCCTGGACCTGATCGGCGGCACCCGGATGACGCTGGAGGCGACCAACAGCGTCGACGGCAAGCCCCCGACGGCGGAAAACCTCGAGGAGGCCCGCCAGATCATCGAGAGCCGGGTCAACGCGTTCGGCGTGGCCGAGGCCGAGGTGGTCACCGAGGGCAACCGCAACATCGTCATCTCCCTGCCCGGTGAAAACCGGGACCTCACCGACGTGGGCAGCGCCGCCGAGCTGCGCTTCCGCAAGGTGCTCAAGGCCGCCGACGGCAGCGGGACGGCCGCGGTGCCGCCGCCCGCCGCCACGCCGGCCCCCTCGGGCAGCGCAAGCCCGACCCCGTCCGGCAGCGCGTCGCCGACCCCGTCGGGCAGCGCCGCGCCGAAGGTGACCACGTCGCCGAGCGGCGGGCAGGGCGGGATGGCGCCGACGCCCAGCGCCAGCGCCAGCGCCAGCGCCACGCCGACCCCGTCGGCCTCGGCCTCGCCGAGTGCCGCCACCCCGTCGCCGAGCGCCAGCGAGGAGCCGGTGCCGGCCAGCATCGAGGAGCAGCGCAAGGCCGTCGAGCAGAAGGTCGGGGCTCCCACCTGGCAGGCCGCCAGCGGGTTGCAGGCGCCGGCCGACCTGACCGCCGAACCGTCGCTGGCCGACAAGCTCAAGCCGTTCGGCACGCTGTCGCCGCAGGAGGTGGCGGTGCTGCCGGCGCAGATACAGTTCAACGTGCCGACGATCAGCTGTGCACAGCTCGACAAGCGCCCGCCGGCGTCGATCTCCGACCCGAAGCAGCAGGTGGTCTCCTGCGAGGACGGCGCTTCCAAGTACCTGCTCGACCAGGCCAAGGTGCTGGGCACCGACGTGGACGACGCCGACGCGGTGCTCGACCAGACCAACGCCTGGGTGGTCAGCCTGGACTTCACCGGCGACGGCCAGGGCAAGTGGACCGCCCTCACCCGTGAGGCGTTCAACAACGAGGGCCAGGCCTGCGACGCGACCGCGCTGGGCCAGGACGGCAAGTGCCGGGTGGCCGTCGTGCTGGACAACGAGATCGTCTCCTCGCCGGAGATCCAGGGCGTGCTGACCGGCAACTCCCAGATCACCGGCAACTTCACCCAGAAGGACGCGAGCACGCTCGCCGGCCAGCTCCGCTACGGCGCGCTGCCGGTGACCTTCGAGCCGCAGGAGTCGCAGAACGTCACCGCCACGCTGGGTGCCAGCCACCTGCGGGCCGGTCTGCTCGCGGCCGGCATCGGCATGCTGCTGGTCATCATCTACGCGTTCTTCTACTACCGGCTGCTCGGCTCGGTGATCTTCCTGAGCCTGATCCTCTCCGCGCTGCTGGTCTTCGGCGCGCTGGTGGTGCTCGGCCGGCAGATCGGCTTCACGCTCACCCTCGCCGGCATCGCCGGCATGATCGTCTCGCTCGGTGTGGCGGCGGACTCGTTCGTCATCTACTTCGAACGGTTGAAGGACGAGATCCGGGAGGGGCGCAGTCCGCGTAGCGCGGTGCCCCGGGCCTGGATCCGGGCCCGCCGGACGATCATCTCGGCCAACGCGATCACCCTGCTCTCCGCGGTGGTGCTCTACGTGGTCTCGGTCGGCACGGTCAAGGGCTTCGCGTTCGCCCTCGGCCTGGCCACCGTGCTGGACCTGGTCGTGGTCTTCCTCTTCCGGCACCCGATCATGACGATGTTCGCCCGGACCCGGGCGTTCCTGTCCCCGCGGGTCAGCGGTCTGGGCCGGGCTCTTCCGGCCCGCAGCCAGCAGACTCAGACTCAACCCCGCAACCCGCGCGCCAAGGAGGCCTGAGATGGCTCAGAACGGTCTGGCGAGCCGCCTCTACAACGGCGAGGCCGGTCTCAACGTCGTCGGTCGACGCAAGCTCTGGTTCGGCGTCGCCGGGGTCCTGGTCCTGATCGCGATCCTCAGCTTCTCGATTCGTGGGTTCAGCCTCGGCATCGAGTTCGCCGGCGGCAACTCGTTCCAGGTGCCGGCCAGCGTCGGCACCCTGGAGCAGGCCGAGGAGGAGGTCAACTCCGCCCTCGCCGCCGAGAACACCGGCGTCGAGGTGGCCACCGCGCAGAAGGTCGGCGGCCCTGGCGGCGACTCCTACGAGTTGCGCACCGGGCAGCTCTCCGCCGAGCAGGCCAATGCCGTCAAGGCCCAGATCGCCGAGGATCTCGGCATCGATGTCGGCCAGATCAGCGGCAACCAGGTCAGCGAGGCGTGGGGCAGCCAGGTCACCGAGCGGGCCGTCCTCGGCCTGGTCATCTTCATCGCGCTGGTGATGGTCTACCTGATCCTGCGGTTCGAGTGGCGGATGGCGGTCGCCGCCGTCTCCTCGCTGTTCATGAACCTGATCCTCACCGCCGGCATCTACTCGCTGGTCGGCTTCGAGGTCACCCCGTCAACGATCATCGGTTTCCTCACGATCCTGGGCTTCGCGCTCTACGACGTGGTGGTGGTCTTCGACAAGGTCCAGGAGAACACCCGGGGCATCACCGCCAACAACAACCAGACGTACGGCGAGGCGGCCAACCTGGCCGTCAACCAAAGCCTGATGCGGTCGCTGAACACCTCGGTGGTCGCCCTGCTGCCCGTCGGTGGTCTGCTCTTCATCGGCGCCGGCCTGCTCGGCGCCGGCACGCTGAAGGACCTCGGCCTGGTGCTGTTCGTCGGTATGGCGGTGGCGTTCCTGACCTCCATCCTGGTGGCCACGCCGCTGCTGGCGCTGCTGAAGAACTACGACCCGCGGATCCAGGCCCACAACAAGCGGGTGCTGACCCGTCGGGGCGCGCTGTCCCGTGGCGAGATCACGCCGAAGGGTGCCCCGAGCCCGGGCCAGGCCGACGGTGCGGAGACCCCGGTCGACCCGGACTCCGCCGCGCTGGCCGGCGCCGCCCCCAAGGTGGGCGCCCGGCCGACGGGTAAGCGGCCGACCGGCGCCCGGGGCGGTCGCCCCGGTGGCGGCGGCAACCGGCCGGGTGGCGCCAAGCGGCGCTGACCGGCGCCCCGGGGCGGACCCGGGAGGAAACACCCGAACGGCGTCCGGCATGCTGTGCGAGCAGCATCGCCGGACGCCGTCGTCGTTGGAAGGAAACGGAACAGCCGTGACGGAGACCCACAGCACCGCGGCGCGCGGGGACAGCGGCCCGGAGACCGCCCGGCTGGTGGCCAGCCGGGTGCTGGACGTGCCCGACTTCCCCCAGCCCGGTGTCATGTTCAAGGACCTGATGCCGCTGTTCGCCGACGGTAAGGCGTTCCGCGAGGTGACCGACGGGATCGTCGCGTACCACGGGCGGGACAGCTTCGACGTCGTGGTCGGCATCGAGGCTCGCGGGTTCGTCGTCGCGGCGGCAGTCGCGTACGCGGCCGGGGTGGGCGTGGTGCCGGTGCGCAAGGCCGGCAAGTTGCCCCGCCCGGCACACGCGGTGTCCTACGCCCTGGAGTACGGCGAAGCCACCCTGGAAGTGCACGAGGACGCCTTCACCGCCGGGCACCGGGTGCTGGTCGTCGACGACGTGCTGGCCACCGGCGGCACCGCCGAGGCGACGCTGGATCTGGTCGAGCGGGCCGGCGGGACCGTCACCGGCTTCACCGTGCTGCTGGAGCTCGCCTTCCTGGGTGCCCGCAAGCGGCTGGCCCCGCGTCCCGTCCATGCCCTGCTGACCGTTTGAACCCGGGCCCGTCGGACGGACCGGGCACCGACCGTCCGGCGGAGCGGCAGGGGACCGTCCGTGCGGGTAGCATTGCCCTTTGCTGACGCCGGCGGTCACGCCGTCCGGCGGCGCGAGACCAGGCCGGCCGACGTACGGCCGGTGCGTTCCGGCGAGCGGTGAGGAGGCCGGTGTCCCACGATGTCGTCCCTCCGGTGGAGGGCACGGTGCACCCGACAGGCGACGCTGACGGCTCGGTGACGGAGCGGAACGGTGACGCGCCGACCAGGGTGACGGGCGCCGGCAACGGCACCAGCAAGGCTCCGGCCGAGGGCGCGGTGCGTCCGACCGTGGCGGTGCCGAGCGCGGAGGCGTCCCCCGGTGCCGACGGGGTCGTGGTCCCGTTCCCGACCGACGCCGGCGTCGAGCCGCTGCCCAGCGGCGGCTTCGGGCTGTCCAACGCGCCCACCGGGCGGCGGGTCCGGGCCCGGCTCGCGCGGTTCAACGCGCCGTGGCAGACCTCGCAGGTCAGCGAGGTGCTCGAACCGCTCATCGCCAGCCACCGGGAGAACCACCCGAAGGCCGACGCCCGGCTGCTCCAGCGCGCCTTCGACACGGCCGCGCGGTGGCACTCCGGGCAGTACCGCAAGTCCGGCGACCCGTACATCACCCACCCGCTCGCGGTGGCGACCATCCTGGGCAACCTCGGTATGGACACCACCACGCTGGTCGCCGCGCTGCTGCACGACACCATCGAGGACACCGAATACACCCTCGACCAGATGCGCGCCGACTTCGGCGGCGAGGTCGCCCTGCTGGTCGACGGCGTCACCAAGCTGGACAAGGTCAAGCTGGGCGACGCGGCCAAGGCCGAGACGATCCGCAAGATGGTCGTGGCCATGGCCAAGGACCCGCGGGTGCTGGTGATCAAGTTGGCCGACCGGCTGCACAACATGCGCACCCTGACCTTCCTGCCCCGGCCTAAGCAGGAGCAGAAGGCCAAGGAGACGCTGGAGATCCTGGCCCCGCTGGCCCACCGGCTCGGTATGAACACGATCAAGTGGGAGCTGGAGGATCTCGCCTTCGGCACGCTGTTCCCGAAGCGCTACGAGGAGATCAACCGGCTGATCGGGGAGCACCAGCCGCAGCGCGAGGCGCTGCTGCGGCAGGTGACGCAGAAGGTGCAGACCGACCTCAAGGCCGCCAAGATCAAGGCGGAGACCACCGGCCGGCCGAAGCACCTCTACTCGATCTACCAGAAGATGATCGTGCGGGGTCGCGACTTCAACGACATCTACGACCTGGTCGGCGTGCGGATCCTGGTCGACACGGTTCGGGACTGCTACGCCGCGCTGGGCGTGATCCACGCCAACTGGCAGCCGGTGCCGGGCCGGTTCAAGGACTACATCGCGATGCCCAAGTTCAACATGTACCAGTCGTTGCACACGACGGTCATCGGGCCTACCGGCAAGCCGGTGGAGATGCAGATCCGCACGTACGCGATGCACCGCACCGCGGAGTTCGGCATCGCCGCGCACTGGAAGTACAAGGAGCACAAGGGCACCCAGATCGTCGGCCCGCCGGCGCACATCGACGAGATGACCTGGCTGCG